>JAHJVF010000028.1 GCA_018828505.1 Bacteroidota bacterium
ATCATAGCCTGCCCATTCATAGCCTGCCCATTCATAGCCTGCCCATTCATAGCTATTTTGTGGCGGGCTATTTTGTAGCGGGCTATTTTGTGGCGGGCGTTGTCTTGGCAGGCGAGAATTAACGTGGCGGGCAGGTCGGGACGTATCGGCCTTCGGCAATCCCGCCAAAGGCGCATATGCGTCAACTTAAGGAAAAGATTTTGTTTTTTAATTATAAATAGCCCCAACTTTTGGCATTGCCATTCCTTCGGAATAAGTTGGGGAAAGGATAATCTTCCCAAAACCTTGGGCTTTAGCCCAAATATTCTATTTTTACCAGCCACATCATTCCTGCCCCTTCATAGCCTGCCCATTCATAGCTATTTTGTAGCGGGCTATTTTGTGGCGGGCGTTGTCTTGGCAGGTTGGTAAACAGGCGGGGTTGAAATAATAACCATGCATCATAACTCTCGACCTTGAAGGATTACACAGCTTAAACGTCATTTACAACCTTCAAGGTCACTCCCATAAATAAACCTTGAGGGCTGCCTCACCTGCCCCTTCATAGCCTGCCCATTCATAGCTATTTTGTGGCGGGCGTTATCTTGGCAGGTTGGACTAAAGTCCTCTTTCGGGGGAGTGAATATTAGTCCCCTACATGCCTGCCCGCCAATCCAGATTACGTGAGGCAGGCGGGAATGTCGGGGCAATTCAAGCAAAATTATAGTTAAGTTGACGCCAATGCGCCAAAGGCGGGACTTTCCGAAGGATCCTTCGGAAATGAACTTTTTGGGTTAAACTTAAACGAAAAGATTCCAGAGTATATAATCGAGTATTAAGATAATAGCAGCAGAAAGAACAAAAGACCGAATAGTTGAAAGTCCGACTCCCTCAGCTCCTCCTTCTGTTTTGAAGCCGATATGACAACCGATTAGCGCGGTCATCGCTCCGAAGAAAGTTGCTTTAACCAATCCAAAAACAAAATCGCCAAAAGCGAAAAAGTTTCTCACAGATTCAAAAAATACATTGAATGAAATCCCAAGAGAGAAATTACATACAAAGTAAGCACCGCAGACAGCAATTACATCAGCAAAGATCACAAGCAGCGGGATCATAATTAAAGAAGCTAAATATCTTGGCATTGCTAAATATCGCACCGGATTGATCGACATTGTTTCGAGCGCATCGATCTGTTCGGTAACTTTCATTGTTCCAAGCTCGGCAGCAATTGACGCACCAACTCGACCGGCTATTACAATTCCCGTTAATACCGGACCTAACTCGGTGATCACAGCACGAACAGTTGCTCCACCGATAAATGAAAGTGGTGCAAGCCCCTTTAATTGATAAGCAGCCTGCCATGCAGAAACCGCTCCGGTAAAAATTGCGATTATTACAACTAATGGCAGAGAATTAACCCCAATGTGTTCCATCTGTTTGAGAATTAATTTTCGGTCGCGAAAAACTCTCACCATGCTTATATGAATCTTAAAAAAGAGCGTGCTGATCTCCCCAAATTCGTTTAGGAAAGAAAGAGTTTTTGAACCGATTTTATCTAGTATAAAAGCTAACAAGAATTAAGCTCCAAATTCCAAAACCTAAAAGATAAAATTAAATGTCCTAAAGAAATACTAACCAAAGATATTTGAATCCGTCAGCTGACGGATTTTGTAGAGCGAATCGTAAGAAATGACATCCGCCAATGGTTCGACTCCCAAAGGGACAAGCAAGCTCACCACAGGTTGGCGGATGTCATTTCTCATAGAATGTTTAATTATTTCCATCAATATCGCGGGCTTTACGGTAATAATCTTCAGCGAATTTGAAATTGCCTAATTGTTCATGGCAGTAAGCTAACCGGCGATAAGTTTCTGAGTTTACTTCATCCTTTAAGGATTTCAGGTAATACCAAATCGCTGTCGAATGCTCTCCCATGCTTTCATACGAAAGTCCGATGTTGAAATTTGTCGGAGGTTTTTCATAAACAAAAAAGTTTGGAACGGAATAATTCTTAACCTCAGGTGATTCGAGAATCGGCTTTAAGCTATTGATCTGCGTTGCAAAATTTATATCTTCATTCATGTAACTTCTTGAAGATACCAGCCCTATGACTTCAGTATTTTCATTCAAGAGTGGACTGCCGATCATTCCGGGCCAACTCATTCCTGTGAATTGAAAGAATACTTTTCCTGCACCGAAATCTCTTTTACCGCTGATCATTCCTTCCGAAAACGATCTTTCAAAACCTTTTGGATTTCCGATTGTGAAAATCCTATCGCCAACTTTCATATTATCAGAATTGCCGACAGGAAGAAAAGGCATATTATTGCCGTCAACTTTATAAACGATTAAATCCCTTCTTCGATCTATTTTGTACAACGCACTTGGTGCGAATTCTATATCATTCACTTTGATCTTTATATAAGTCCCTCCGTTAACGAGACTATGAGCAGTCACGATTTGTCCATCCGGTGTATAAGTGAAGCCGGCACCGATACGAAGCAAGTTTCGGTTCTCATCATAAACATTTACGATGGCAATTGAATTTTTTGCTTTTTCAAAAATTTCATATCCCGATGGAAACTGTTGTGAATATATATTTGATGTAAGAGTTAATACAAAGACGAGGATGAGTATTTTAATTGGCGACTTCATATCGTAAGAACCCATTTTGTTAAAATTTCATTAAAATAACGGCAGGAAATTAACTATAAATAAAAGGATTTTCAACAATTTATATTCGTTATTTTCGAGCCCGTTTTCTTAGTCTAAGTTCAAACTTATCAGAATTAACGGCACATTAAAAATCTTCATTCGAGTTGATAAAGATTTTATCTTTGTAACAAAATTTGTAATTGATAATTAATCAGGTAAAATTCATGAACGAGTGGAAATGGTCAATTAAGAATGAAGGATTTCTTCAGAGATCAATTGAACGATGCAGAAAGCAAAAGATAATTCTTCCAACTTTCAAACAGCTAAAAGAACCCGGTACGGTCCCGAAATCAATTCAATCCCAGCTCGGAAAGATCGGAATGGAAGAGCTTCATCCACTGAATCTTTTCAGGATAAATTGGAGGAACGATCCGTCAAGCGGAGAGATTGGTGGTATAAACTATCTGGAAATTCCAAAAGAGATTACCGGTGTAAAAGCGCGAATAATTGGACTTGTAGGAAAATTTTTCCCAACGGGCGCTCACAAAGTAGGTGCGACTTATGGTTGTCTAGTTCCTTATTTAGTAACTGGCAGATTTAATCCCGATTATCATAAAGCAGTTTGGCCATCGACGGGTAATTACTGCCGCGGTGGCGCATTCAATTCCGCTTTGCTCGGCGTACATGCAGTTGCAATTCTTCCTGAAGAAATGAGCAAAGAAAGATTTGAGTGGCTAAAAAAAATCGGATCGGAAGTTTATGCCACTCCCGGATGCGAAAGCAACGTGAAAGAAATTTACGATAAATGCCATGAGCTTGAAGCACAAAGTGATGAATATTTGATCTTCAATCAATTCGATCAATTTGGAAATGCAATCTGGCACTATGAAGTTACGGGTTCAACAATAGAAACATTATTTTATCAGATTAAAACTAAGAATCAGCGCTTAAGCGGGTATGTTAGCGCCACCGGCTCTGCCGGAACGATTGGTGCTGGAGATTACCTGCGTGAAAAATTTCCATCGATAAAGATTACTGCTTCAGAAGCATTGCAGTGTCCGACTCTTCTCATGAATGGATATGGTGCCCACAGAATTGAAGGAATCGGCGACAAACATATCCCCTGGATTCATAATGTAAAAAATACTGATGTTGTAACAGCTATAGACGATGAAGATCCTTTGAGAATATTACGGTTATTCAATGAAGAATCCGGACGAAAATTTTTATCAAGTATCGGGCTTAGTGAAGATACACTCAAAAAATTACCATACATGGGAATTTCATCAATAAGCAATATGATTTCAGCAATTAAGCTCGCTAAATATTATGAGTTCAATGAGAATGATGTTGTCTTCACGATTTTCACTGATTCAGTTGAGATGTACCGATCAAGACTTGAAGAGATGAACCAAGCCTTGGGGAGCTATTCCGAAAAGCAAGCCGAGATTGATTGGCACTCTGTTTTACAAAGACAAAAGATTGATTACATAAAAGAGCTTACGTATTATGATAAGAAAACAATTCATAATCTTAAGTACTTCACCTGGATTGAACAGCAAGGAAAGGATGTTGAAGAATTGAATGCTCAATGGTATGATGATAATTATTGGAAAGAAAGATTTTCGATAGTTCCCGAATGGGATAAGTTAATCGATGAGTTTAATCGAAACGTTGGTTTGAAATTGTAAAGAATGGGAACGCGGATTTTTATGATCGTTAAGTCCGAAGGACTCCCCAATGGGGTCTTCGACCTTCGGACATAATAATCTTAAATAATCCGTGTCCCTATTACATAAACCGGCATTGCCGGAACCAAGAAGTTATGGCTCATTTAAAAACAATAACGCTTGACAAACAATTTCGTATGTTTAGACTATGAAAACAAACGACATCATAAAAGAAATTACACGGCTGCCAATCAACAGAAGAATTTTTATTGTTGAGCAGACACTTAAATATATTCGTGTAAAAGAAGAAAAAAATAACATTAAAAAGGCGGTTAATGCTCTGCTTAATGATTATTCCACCGACAAAAAACTAACCGAATTTACAGACATTGACTTTGAAGAATTTTATGAAGCAAGGTGAAATATGGTTGATAAATCTTGACCCGACTATTGGGGCAGAAATCAAAAAAACCGGACCAGCAATAATCGTTAACGACAATCGTATTGGCAAACTTCCTCTCAAAGTAATTGTTCCTCTCACCGATTGGAAAAACCAATACACAGCTGCACCTTGGATGGTAAGAATTGACCCAGACAACAAGAATAATTTACAGAAATCATCTTCGGCTGACTGTTTTCAAGTTCGCTCTATTTCTGAATTACGATTTGTAAAAAAGTGGGGGACAATAGACAGAGACAAACTTGAAGAAATTAAAACGGCATTAGCCATCGTGTTGACAATTGAGTAAAAATAAACGAGCCATAACAGCAGGTTTGCGTGAGCGGGGGCTGACATTTAAACGGAAAGTGATTGCAAATAATTTACCTTTGTGCTGTGGGACAGTGAAGCGGTTTTAATTCCCCGCCCACGCAAACCTGCGGAACGATTGTTTTTGAATATCGAACATTAGAGCATTCGAATTTCGAATTGAAAAACCTTCGATGTTCCTTGTTCAGTGTTCAAAATTTATACTAAAATATTTTTACCATTTTGCACAAAATTTAACGACTAAGAGAATAATAGTAACTCTGAAAATTTATGATAAAAAAGCAGAATAAAATAAAAATCACAAACGCATGGCTTTGCCAGGTAAAGGATAAATCTGTTATCCCGATTTTTGCCGATGTAGTGATTGTCGATGGAAAAATTAAAGAAATCCTTCAGCAAGATTTTAGTGAGTTCATCTCGGAAAAAAAAATCTCTGACGAAAAATCTATTGATGCGGGGGGAAGAGTTGTTACAATTCCAAACGTAAATTTTCACGATCATTTTTATTCACGGCTTGCAAAAGGATTAAACGTTACAGGCGATACAAGTAATTTTTATAGCATTTTAAAAAACCTCTGGTGGAAGCTTGACCTTGCACTCGATCTTGAAATGGTAAATGCTTCTGCTCAAATGGCAGCAGCTGAATCGATTCGGAAAGGTGTAACATATATTTTCGATCATCACGCATCCCCGAGTTTTACACGCGGCAGTCTTGAAACGATCGCGAAAGTTCTAAAAGAATTTGATCTTCGGGGAGTATTGTGTTTTGAAGTTTCAAATCGAAATGGGAGTGAACTAACCCGGCAGGCACTTGAGGAGAACGAAACTTTCTTCAAGGAATTTCAAACAGAGGGCATTAAAGCACTTTACGGATTACATGCATCATTCACACTTGAGGACGAGACGTTAAAATCCGTTTCCAAATTCATCGATGAATTCAAATGCGGAATTCACATTCATCTCTGCGAAGATAAAGCTGATAAAGAATTGAGTCTTAAAAATTATAAAAAGAATCCTGCACAGAGATTGGTCGATCATGGATTGTTAAACGAAAAGAGTATTTTAGTGCACGGAATTCATCTTGATGAGAATGATTATAATCTCATTTCGGAATTTAAAAGTGCGATAGTCTATAATCCTGATTCAAATCTCAATAATTCAGTCGGTATTCCAAATTACGAACTTGTTCCAAAGTCGATTCCAATTCTTTGTGGTACCGACGGAATGCATGCTGATCCTGTAAATTCATTTAAGAAGTTATTTCTTCTTCACCGTCATCAAGGAAACTCATACGCAAAGAGTTTCGATTGGATTAAAAAAATATATTTCGATCAAATAAATTTTGTACAAAGATTTTTCCCGGATTTTACGACACTCCAAATTGGTGATCGTGCAGATTTTGTAATATGGGATTATGTTCCACCCGCACCATTTTACTCGGAAAATTTCTTTGGTCACTGGATTTATGGAATTACAGAACGATCTATCCATTCAGTCATGCAAAAAGGAAAGTTTTTAATGAGGGATTTTGAAATTCAAGAAATTGATGAAGTTACTCTTAACAAAGAAATTTATGCGCAGGGAACAAGACTCTCAGAAAAATTCATGAATTTAGCCTAAAGTAGATTATTATTATTTTATACCTAAATGAAAGTACAATTTAATACAGTCGGCAAGCCAGTGGTACGTCAGGATGCGTATGCAAAAGTAATCGGTGAAGCAAAATTTGCTGACGATCATAAATTCGCCGGAATGTTATATGGAGTTATGGTTCGCGTTTCAACCACACACGCTATAATTAAATCAATCGATTATTCAGCAATCGAAAATAATCCAACGTTAGTAACCATCTGCGATTCCAATGATATTCCAGGAGAAAAGATTGCCGGTTTAGTAAAAAAAGATCAACCGATTTTTAGTTTTGAAAAAATTGTAACTCCCGGTGACGTTATCGCAATATTAGTCGGTGAATCTGCAGAAGCACTTTATCCACTGACAAAAAAAATAAAAATCGAATACGATAATCTTCCAATTCTTTCCGATCCATTAAAAGCACTCGATAAAGAAGCACCTTTGATCCATCCGGGGTTCGGTACAAATTTAATCGTGCACTATCCACTCCGAAAAGGAAACATCGAAAAAGGATTTGAAGAGAGCGAATTTATACTTGAAGAAATTTATACAACTCCAAACGTTGAGCATGCGTACATCGAACCTGAATGCGTAATCGCAATTCCTTTGGAAGCTGATAAAGGAGTTCATATAATTGGCAGCATCCAAAATCCATTTACCGCACGAAGAATTGTTGCACAGACTTTAAATCTTCCATTGAATAAAGTACGAATCGAGCAGGCGGAACTCGGCGGTTCATTTGGCGGAAAAGACGATACGATGTGTGTCCTTTCAGCGCGTGCCGCAGTTGCTGCATTGAAAACAAAGCGTCCGATTAAGATTCGATACACGCGTGAAGAATCAATTTTAGAATCGTACAAACGTCATCCTTATGTGATGAAATACAAAGTTGGTTACAATCGCGATGGAAAAATCAAATCAATAAAAATTGATATAACTGCTGATGGCGGAGCTTATGCGTCGTTGAGTCCCTTTGTAACCTGGCGAAGCGTTGTTCAGGCAACCGGTCCGTACGAAGTTGAAAATGTCTGGACAGATGTTCGAGCAGTATATACAAATAATCCTTACACGGGTGCTATGCGTGGTTTCGGATCGCCGCAAATTATTTTTGCACAGGAATCGATAATGGATGAAATCGCGATCAAGCTTGGAATGACTCCGGATGAAATCCGCGGGATCAATGGATATCGTGCAGGTTCGATTACTTCAAGCGGACAGAAACTTGAAAACCATGATGTAAATTTTCTCACCGTACTTGGTACAGCAATAGATAAAACAAACTTTCGGGAGAAGTGGCTTAATAATAAAAAGCAAAATGAAATCAAAGTTCCTACTCATCGACTTGACAGAAATTTGAAATCTCAAGAGTTACTCCTCGAACGAGATGATTTTATTGAACCCTCACAACTTTTAAGAAAAGGAATTGGATTAGCTGTAAGTTTCCGCGGCTGTTCGCTCGGAGCCGAAGGTATTGATGCTGCTGCGGCTTATCTTTCAGTACAATTAGACGGCTCGGCTTATCTGCTCTGTGGCTTAACTGAAAACGGGCAGGGTATGAAGACGACTTTATCAATTATTGTTTCAGAGATATTGGGAATTCCGGTTGACAGAATTTATTACCTTGAACAAGATACAGCATTAATTTCCGATAGCGGTCCGACAGTTGCTTCTCGATCAACATTGATGGGTGGAAGTGCAGTTAAAAATGCTGCGGAAATAATTCGTGAGAGGTTAGAAAATCTTCTATACTTAAAATGGAATCTTCCCGCCAGTGAAAAAATTATTTTTGAAAATAATTTTGTTTATGCTGAAACATTCCCGGATAAAAAAATGTCCATTTCCGAACTTTGTTCACTGGCGTATAGTCAGGCGATCAATTTGGCGGCACTTGGATGGTATCCCGGCCCTAAAGTTCATTGGAACGAAGAGCACGGACAAGGTCCCGCATATTTCACTTATGTTTATGGTTGCCAGGTTGCTGAGGTTACCGTTAATCTCGGTACCGGAGAAGTTTATATTGATAAAATTACAGCAGTCCACGACCCCGGGCGTGTGATAAATATGCTCGGTGCAAAGGGACAAGTTTACGGCGGCGTTACACAAGGAGCCGGTTATGGTCTTTGGGAAGAGATAGACAAAATCGATGGTAAAATACGTGAACTGAATTTTGATCAGTACATTATTCCAACGAGCAAAGATATTGGCGAGATCGATCCTATCTTTATTGAGGGTAAAGATAATTATGGTCCTTGGGGGGCAAAATCGCTCGGTGAACCGACACTTGAATTAACTGCTGCAGCTATAAACAATGCGATTAGAAATGCGGTCGGTGAAAGATTCCGTAATCTTCCTATAAATCTTGAAGAAGTTCTTTTAAGACGAAAACTACGTCCCGAAGATTTGAAGAGGGGGAGTGCGTGATGATACCACAATTAAATTTTGTCAAAGCAAATACGGTTCTCTCTGCCATTAAACTTCTCTCATCAGATAAGAATGCACGATTGATTGCAGGCGGAACGGATGTAATTCCGGGATTTCAAATCGAGTCGAAAAGATTTAAAGATGTCAAGCTCTTGATCGACATCAACTCGATAAAAGAATTAAAAACAATTAAACGATTTAAAGACAGAATTGAAATCGGTTCAGCAGTCACTTTTTCTGAATTGATAACGAGTAATATCATCCAATCAGAATTTCCTCTCCTAGTGAATGCTGCATCGACTGTCGGAAGTGTGCAAATAAGAAATCTCGCTACTCTTGCCGGAAATTTTATCAACAATGCATCCTGTGCGGATAGCGTTCCACCGCTTCTGGTTTACAATGCCCGAATAGAAATTCGCTCATTAAAAGAGACGCGACAAATTTCACTTGAAAAGTTTCTTCTCGAACCGTACAGAACTAAATTGAAAAAGAACGAGATCGTAACGAAGGTCGTTCTTCCGTTAACCAACAAAAATGTTAAGGGAGATTTTTATAAGCTTGGCAGAAGAAGAGCGGTCGCAATCAGCAGAATTTCACTTGCAGTTTTAGTTGAATTAGATAACTCGATTATCAAAGATATTCGAATTGCAAGCGGGGCAGTTACACCGATCGGAGTTCGATTTTATGATCTTGAAAAATTTGCTATTGGAGAAAAAGTTGATTCTGATTTCTTAAAAAAACTTTCAATCGAACTTGGAAAAACAATTTTGAAAGTTACCGGATTGAGATGGTCCTCCCCATATAAATTACCGGTTGTCCAGCAGATGTTCTATCAGCTTTTAGAGAAGGTGTGCAATGAGTAAAATAGTGAAGATGAAAAAAGTTAAGATCAAATTTTATTTGAACGGGGAAGAATTTTCTCTCGTGACAGAACCAAATCGAAGATTAATTGATCTGTTAAGGGAAGATTTAGGGTTGACCGGGACAAAAGAAGGATGTGCAATTGGCGAATGTGGTGCCTGCACTGTTATAATTGATGGTAAGACAGCAAATTCTTGCCTTGTGATTGCAGGGCAAGTCGATGGTTGTAAGATAATGACGATCGAGGGAATTGTCACGAATGGAAAATTACATCCACTACAGGAAAATTTTCTGAAGTACGGAGCGATTCAATGTGGTTTCTGCACACCGGGAATGGTTTTGTCCTCTTATGCTTTACTACAGGAGAATTCTCACCCCACGGAAGATGAAATTAAAGAAGCAATTGCAGGCAATCTTTGCCGCTGTACAGGTTATAAGCAAATCATTGAAGCTGTACGGAAATCAATTCGTTGAATTAGTAAAATTAATAGTGTATTTCGAAAAATAATTTAAGAGGTATCAGATGAAAATCCTCGGCACATTTCTTCTGTTTCTTGGCATTGCGTGGTTTATTTTTGGATTCACAATGAAAAGTACAATTAAGACAACAGAGCAGGAGTTTATCGGGATCACTTATGGCGGTTCCGAAGTCCATAATATCGGACTCTTGAACGAAAAACAGAATATGGTAATAATCTCTGGATCCATCTTTCTAGCCAGTGCTGTATTCTCCGCAGCAAGTTTTATGGTGGAAGAGATGAAGAAAAAAGGCGAATAGGAAGGCAATGAGATTCCGCTTGATATTAAATAGACAATTTTTAAGATTATAGCGCGAAGCTTGTGAGATAGTAACAGAAAAACAATATAAATTTCTCTAACATTTATGAATCAATTTGATCAATCTGTAAAAGATATTTTAGATCAAAGGCTTCTTACTCTTGAACAAACATTTAATTCAGATGTCATATTCTTCTATGGCATAATTTCTCCTGGAATCATCAAAATATTTAGAGATTTTATTGAGAAATTAAAGAGCGATGATACTAAAAGAGAGCATATTACAATATTTCTCAATACTCCTGGTGGAAGTGTTGAAACAGTTGAAAAGTTAGTAAATATTATTAGGCATCACTATCAATTTGTTTATTTTGTTGTGCCTGATTTTGCTATGTCGGCTGGTACAATATTTTGTATGGCTGGTGATAATATTTATATGGATTATTCTTCATCACTAGGACCTATTGATCCGCAGATCTTTAATGGTAAAGAATGGGTACCAGCTCAAGGCTATTTAGATCAATATCAAAAATTAATTGACAAAGCAAATAATAATCAGTTAACTAACGCTGAATTTCTAATTCTGCAATCCCAAGATCTTGCAAAGCTGAATGTATGCGAACAAGCAAAGGAACTTACTATAACTTTATTAAAAAAGTGGTTAGTTGAATATAAGTTCAAAAACTGGTTAAAACATAAAGATGGGCGTCCCGTAACTCCAGATGAAAAAACTAAGAAAGCGGAAGAAGTTGCTAGAATATTAGGCGATAACAAATTATGGCATACACATTCTAGAATGATTGGTTTAGACGATATAGATAAAACATTGAAACTACGAATCGAAAATTATTCTAAAGATATTCCTTTACAAAAGAAAATCCGTGAGTATAATGATTTAATGACTGAATTTATTGCCCGTCGTGGGTATACATTATTCCTTCACAGCAGAAATTATTTTTAGGAGGTAATCATGAGCATTGTTGATAGTATCAACGAAATCATAAATGAAAAATTAAGCAAGTTTGAGAATGAAGAATCTTATATTGAATTGTCCGAATTTTACAGTCAACTCAAAGATAGAGGAGCCATCCTCAAACAAGAATTCAATCTCCCTGCAATTGACACAATTGGGAGAACGCTCTTTCAAGAGAAAACTCGTCCATTCAAAGAATACATTGAATATTAGTACAAAAAATTAAAAGTAATATTCTCATAATCTCGCCAATAATCAGTTTAATTTTCAAATTTCTACTCTGCAGAAAAAGTATCTTTAAATGATACTGATTTTCTGTTCTCCTTGATTATGTTATATTCAAAAAAAGGAGAACAATCATGGGTGCTACACATAAAGAAACAACAACTGAAATAATTCCTGTTGTATTTAATGCACCTTCCCCCTTTTTCCTATTAAGTTTCTTTTTTGTATACGAAGAACCACGAAGAGAAATTTCAAAAAACCGCGAAAAAATTATCACATACTCCTGAGTCTAAATCATACAACTGATTTAGAATAGATAGGGATGCTCTTTGACTACCTTTTTTACTAATGAGTGCAATTTATTATAATCAACCGAATCAATATCATTATTGAGAGATAAAGAAATGGATCCGTCAAGTAAGTGGGTCGTAAGCAAACCGATTTTTGATTCAAATCTAACTTTAAATGTGCGAGAATTATTTTTAGTGAAACTTAAGTACAATCCATCATTACTGCTTTTCTCAAATTCCTCTTTACTCCAAAACAGAGTAAACTTATCTTTATAGGGCGATCCTTGATGCGGACAAAAAGTTTCGCAATTTCCGCACTCGTTGCACATACCATCGATATGCAGAATTTGAAATTTGTCTTTGAAATTACCATTAACTGTGATCGCAATGTTAGCTCGATTCGGACAGACCTCGACACATTTATTACAAACTTGATCACAAGCAAGACACCGTGAAGCTTCAATATTTAAATCGCTTATGTTTTGTAGAGTGATATTTCCTTTTTGAATTAGTGCATCTGTAATCCATGTTTGGTTGTTGATCTGGATCGATTCAAACTTATTAGATTGAATTTCAATCCCTTCTTTTTTCAAAATTGCTTCGGCAGCTTTCTTTCCATCGGCGATTGATTCAACAACTGTCGACGGTCCGCGATATGCATCTCCCCCGATATAAACATTTTCAATTGAAGTTTCATTTGTCTTTCGGTTAATAACGATATTCTTTCTCTCGTCAATCGCAATTTCATTTTTTATCAAAAAAGCGTAATCAACTTCTTCACCGATTGCAGTAATCACTGAATCGATTTCGATTTCTTCATACTCATCGACTATTGGTATAACTTTCCTCCTGCTGTTTTCATCAAAATCGCCAAGCTGCATTTTCTGACATTTTAGATTCTTATCATTGAATTCTACTGGGAGAAGCAATTCTTTGAAAACTACACCATCGGAGAGAGCAGCAACGAATTCTTCTTTATCGGCGGGCATAAATTCTTTTGTTCGGCGATAAATTATAAAAACTTTTTCTACATTATCGCATCGTAAGGCTGCACGAGCACCATCCATCGCTGAATTTCCTCCGCCGATTACAGCGACATGTTTACCGAGTACAAGCTTTTCACCGCGATTGAATTTTTGTAAAATATCTATTGCATTGAAAATATTCTCACTGCCACCGCTAAGCTTGAACTCTTTTGACTTGCCTGCCCCGATTGCAATGTAAATGTAATTAAATCCCTCATCTTTCAATTTCTGAATTGAAGAATTTTCATTAAAACCGAAAACAAAATCCACTCCGAAAGTTTTTATAAGGTCAATGTCTTTATCGATTATCTCTTGAGGAATTCGAAAGCCGGGAATTGAATGCCGCACAACACCTCCAGCTTTTTTTGTCTTTTCAAAAATTGTAACATTCATTCCGGCTCTTGCAAGAAAATACGCTGCTGATAAACCTGAAGGTCCGCCACCAATTATCCCAACCTTACTTTTAATTTTTAAATCTTTTGATCTTTCAATCCTTGAATTGATAAAGTCGTCGTAAGCCCTTTCTGCGGCTTCTCTTTTCAAATCTCGAATTAACAAAGGATCATCATAATCCCAGCGAGTGCATTTATACATACATTGATGATCACAGATATAACCTGTGATATGCGGCAGAGGATTTTTGTCGATGATTGTTTCAAATGCATCGTCATATCTTTTTTCTTCGATTAGTCTGATGTAATTGGATACGTCTTGATGTATTGGACATGCAACTTCGCATGGGGCAACATAACAATCGAATTTCTCGAGCTTACTCGGGATCTTCAATGATTTTGTTTCACGTTTTTCTTTCCGGTAAGAATTATCTTCGATGGATTTCTCTGAAAGGGATTTTAGTTTTGATAGATTGATCTTTCTTGTCTGCAACGAATATAAATTTGAATCTTCAAATCTTTCCGCGATCTGATGAAGGCGTTCATATCCGCCTGGTTTGAGTAGATCTGTAACCAATGTTATCGGATAAATTCCGGTTTCGAAAATATTAAGCGAGTTATGAACCGTTGCACCTCCTGAAAAAGAAATACTCAAATCACCGTTAAACTCGGATGCAAGCCTATAAGCAAGATTGATCGTGAGAGGGAAAAGCGAACGTCCCGACATGTACATTTCATTGCCTGGAAGTTTCTTTAAAGTATTATTTACTCCAAGTGTATTCGACAACTTCACACCGAATTCCTTTTGATATTTTTTCGCGAAATCTTTCAGCCGCTGAATCATCGGGATCGCATCTTTGTATTGTAAGTCATGCTCGAATGATTTCTTTTCAAGCTTAATGTATTTGTAACCGAGCTTGTGTAAGAGGTCATTTACATAATCAAAACCAAGAAGAGTGGGATTTAGTTTAATGTAAGTATGCAGGTTTTTTTCTTTGATCAAATATTTTGCGATTGATTCAATGTCCTGGGGCGGACAGCCATGCATAGTCGAAAGAGTTACCGAGTTTGAAATGTTTGGAGAAATATCCTCTATTTTACTTTTTAGCTGTGAGATATCAAAAGCATTCAATAGTGAATTAAGTCGCACCACATTTTCTAAATTATCAATTAACCAATTTTTGTATTTTTGGAAAGAGATAGAATTCTTTGCATCAATCAAATTATCAATAAACTTATCCATCCGTTCGGTCTTGATCCCCTCAAGATCATAACCGACACTCATGTTGAAAATAAATCCTCTTTCAGAATTTTTCGATAAACCTAAAACCTCCTTTAACAAATGAAGTAAAACCCACG
Organism: Bacteroidota bacterium; assembly: GCA_018828505.1. Lineage (GTDB taxonomy): Bacteria > Bacteroidota > Ignavibacteria > Ch128b > Ch128b > JAHJVF01. The sequence goes on from JAHJVF010000028.1 coordinate 15,029, forward strand.
ACTTAAGATATTCATCAAAAGATTCTTCAAGAGAAAGTTCCTGCGACCACTCAACATTATAACCCTCATCCTCAGCATCAATGCAAGGTTTTTCGATTCCCAAATTATCCAGCTTTTGCACAGTTTTGAGTTCCATGAACCTTCCACCAACGAGATACGAGACGATTATATTTTGAGCAAGTTGAGTGTGAGGTCCGGCGGCTGGTCCTAATGGGTATTCTAACTTCTCATCAAAGATCTCGAGAGAGGCCGGATTTTCCTTTTTTAAAAATTTTGTTGAAGGAATTCCGAATATCTGGTCGTGTTCCCTTAATTCAGTAAACATCCAATTAAATATTTTCTCAAATGAAATCGTTTTCATTCTTTGAGCCATTTAGTCCTCATCCGATTTGATTGTGCTATGATCATCAATTATTGATTAAAAGTTTTTCTTAGTAAATTTAAATAAAATTTATGTTTGATTACCTACAATTGTAATTAATAATTCAGAGGACCTAATGACGACCGCTAATCAAATTCTTGAAAAAGCTCAATTCTTTCGAGATTACACTGCTCAAAATCTTTCCAGATTAGTTCAAATAAAATCACTGAGCTGCAAGGAAAAAGATGTTGTCAATGAAATTAAGCGGATGATGGAAGAGGCAAGTTTTGACGAAGTTAAAATTGATGGACTGGGCAATGTTATCGGGCGAATCGGGAATGGTAAGAAAATTATTGCCATTGATGGTCATGTTGATACAGTCGATAGCGGAAATCTTGAAAATTGGGAACTTGAACCTCTCTCAGGAAAAATCGATTCTGAGTTTGTTCACGGAAGGGGAACAGTAGATCAAAAAGGGGGAATTGCATCATTTATAACCGCAGGGAGAATCCTGAAAGAACTCGGACTGCAGAATGATGTTACAATTTATTTCGTTGGTTCAGTGATCGAAGAGGATTGCGATGGACTTTGCTGGAAATATATAATTGAAGAGAGCAAAATAAAACCTGACTCTGTTATCATAACCGAACCAACAAACATGAATATTTACCGAGGTCAGCGTGGAAGAATGGAAATGACGGTTTCTTTTTACGGAGTATCATCCCATGGTTCTGCGCCCGAGAGAGGAAAGAATGCGATTTACATGGCTTCACGTGCCTCACTTGAAATTGAAAAGTTGAATGAACGATTGGCTCACGATAATTTTTTAGGAAAAGGCAGCGTAACGATTTCGGAAATTATATCCGAAAGTCCATCACTATGTGCTGTTGCCGACTTTGCCCGAATTCATCTCGATAGAAGGTTGACAGTCGGTGAAGATATTGAATTAGCTGTTAATCAGATCAAAGAAATCGTTAAAAATGAAAATGCAAAAGTTGAAGTGCTTGAATACAAAGAAAAATCTTTTACCGGGCTTGAGTACGGAATGGAAAAGTATTATCCGACCTGGGTGATTGATGAAAACCATCCTGCGATCAAAACAGGTGCAAAAGTCTACGAAGATTTATTTAAGAGTAAACCTTTTATCGATAAATGGACATTCTCGACTAATGGTGTTGTAATAAATGGTATTTACAAAATTCCTGTCATTGGTTTCGGGCCTGGTAACGAAGTCTTGGCTCATGCTCCCAATGAAAAAGTCCCGATTGATCATTTAGTAAAAGCAAGTTCATTTTATGCAATGTATTGTCAAAGTTTTTGATATCAGCGTTAATTATTTGGATAAAAATAGAACACTGATGACACAGATTAGACGGAGTTTCACAGATAAGATCAACGGAAATCTGTTGTAAATTAAATTATTAATTTTACTGAAATTATTTGAATAGTTAAAAATTAGGAGAAACTATGAACCCCAACTTCAAAGGGAAACATTTTATAACAGAAGATAATTGGACGAAAGATGAACTCGATATAGTTTTTGAAACGTCATTCGATCTAAAGAAAAAATTTTATAACGAAGAACCGCATCTCTATCTTCCGCACAAAACTTTATTTATGATATTTTTTGAACAGTCGACACGAACTCGTAACTCAATGGAAGCAGGAATGACACAGCTTGGCGGACATGCGCACGATTTAACACCCGACAAAATGCAAATTACTCACGGTGAAGTTGCAAAAGATACTGCAATCATTCTTTCAAGAATGGGACACGGCATCGCATGCAGAAATTGTTTTTATGGAATCGGAAATAAATATTTGAACGAAATGGCTGAGTATTCAAAGAAACCGGTTATGTCATTGCAAGATGATGTGTATCATCCGTTTCAAGGTCTTGCCGATCTCATGACAATCTTTGAACATTTCGGAAGAAACACAAAGGGTTTGAAAGTTACTGTTTCATGGGCTTACGCTGATACTCACAGCAAACCGCTTTCAGTACCACAGACGCAAATCCTACTTTTCCCGCGATATGGTATTGATGTTACAGTCGCTCACCCAAAAGAATTTCCATTGAGCAAAGGTATTATTGAAAAAGCTAAGAAGAATACCGAAGCAGGCGGAGGAAGATTGAAGTTCACGAATAATATGGACGAAGCATTTGAAGGAGCTCAAATTGTTGTGCCAAAAAACTGGGGCGGATTCGGTTACTACGACGTTAATCATTATTTGAATAATGAAGACGAGTGTAAAAAAGAAATGAGATCAAATCTTGAAAAATATAAATCTTGGATTTGTGACGATCGAATAATTAAACTTGCTGATAAAGGTGTAAAACTAATGCATGCACTTCCTGCAGATCGTAACAATGAAGTAACGGATGAGATTTTAGATAATCCTGATATATCGATTGTTTTCGACGAAGCCGAAAATCGTTTGCATACAGGTAAAGCGATAATGGCATTAACGATGTAAAAAATTGGGACACAGTTCATCATGAAAAATCATGATCGATCATGTTAATCAGTGTCCCATTAATATTATGTAAATGAATAAATATTTTTATAAATGCTTCAACTGTTCATCTCAATTCACTGCTGATGAAATTGAGTCCGAAGGATCCTTTGGAAAAGAAAGAATCTATCTCTGTCCCAAATGCGGTCAAGCAGAGAAAAATCAACCGCTGAAGGGAGTATTGCTTGTTGAATACGACTACGAAAATCTAAAGCGAAGTAGGAGTAGAGATGAGTTCCTTAAAATCCCATGTGGTAAATTCTGGCGTTATTCCGATCTATGGCCGATTCGGTCATTTGAAAAAATAATTCCTCAATCAAAACTTGAAAGAATTTCGCTGACTCATGATCCGCTTCTTGAGTTTGATTACACCGGGAGAAAAATTTTTGTTTTCGACGATACGCGCAATCCCACTCTCTCATATAAAGATCGAGCAACAAGTTTGGTTGTGTTAAAAGCCATCGAGTTAGGTATAAACGAGATTGCCGCCGCATCAACAGGCAATGCAGGTTCATCACTTGCGGGAATTTGTGCAAGACTCGGACTCAAATCACATATCTTTGTTCCTGAAAATATTCCTTCTGCAAAAAGGATTCAAATCCAATCATTTGGTGCAAATCTATATTTAGTGAAAGGAGATTACGATCAAGCATTCGATTTGTGTCTTGAAATAAGCCGAATGAAAAATTGGTATAATCGAAACACCGCTTATAATCCTATGACGATTGAAGGGAAAAAATCTGCGGCATTTGATATTTTCATTTCGATGAAAGGAATAATTCCGGATAAAATTTTTGTGCCGGTTGGTGATGGTGTCATCATATCGGGATTGTACAAAGGATTCACCGAACTTCTCAAATTAGGATGGATTGAAAAGCTTCCACAATTAATTGCAGTTCAAGCAGAAGGAAGCAATGCCGTTGTTCGTTATGTTCAGACTGGAAAATTTGAATATCAGCCTGCCTCCACAATTGCGGACAGTATTCATGCCGGCGCACCGAGAAATCTTTATATGGCTGCTCATGCAGTCACAACGAGTTTAGGTACTGCAATTTCAGTTTCCGATGAAGAAATTCTTTCGGCTCAAAAATCGATTGCACAAAATTTCGGAATCATTGCCGAACCTTCATCTGCTGCATCTTTTGCTGGGTATGAAAAGTTTGTTCGAAGCGGGAGTATTTCAGCAAACGAAAATGTTTTGCTCATGCTAACCGGGAATGGATTGAAAGATACATCAGCACTTTCTAAATGGAACGATGAACCTGTTTCAAAATCCACAGATGAGTGGAAAAAGTTATTTTTAAGTGAGTAACAGTAAACCAAAAATAAGCGGATTGCTTGCATGTGCCGGCAAATCTGAAAGGATCGGAAGTCCAAAACCTTTGTTAATGTACAGAGGGTTGCCTTTTTGTGTTTTAATACTTGCAAAGATGAATCTAATTTGTGAAAGAATTGTTGTTGTGATTGGTCACAAAGCTGATGAGGTTAGAAGAGAACTGGAAAAATATTTATCGGATGTTGCTAAACTTGAACGAGAGCTTCGGGACGATTCACTGATTAACCACATTTCGGAGATGCATAACAAAGTTGAGATCATTTTAAATGAAAATTACGAACTCGGTATGTTTTCTTCTTTACAATGCGGAATTGAAAAAGTGAGCGATACTGATTGGGTGCTATATCATTTTACAGATCAACCGACACTTCCAGTTTCATTTTATTTTGATTTGGTGGGGCAGCTTGATAATAAATTCGATTGGATCCAGCCCAGATTTAACGCGCAAAATGGACATCCTATTTTCTTAAATCATGAGTTATTTCAAAGAATCATTTTCAGTCCTCGAAATTCAGACTTACAAAAACTGACTTCATACAAAAGCTGTAAAAAGAAGTATTGGGATTGCCCTTATCCGCAAGTTCTTGACGATATTGATACACCGAAAGATTTTTTTTCAATTTGAAATCAGCACATCAATAAATGCAAATAGAAAAGCACATATATGAGTTAAAGCAAAATAATCTTCCGTTTGTTGCAGCAACAGTTGTAAAAGAGATTGGTTCTGTTCCCGGGAAAGTTGGTTTTAAAATTGTTGTTCAATCGGAAAAAGAATTTTATGGTACGGTCGGCGGCGGCGCAATTGAATTGGAAGTAATTCAAGAATCGGTTGAAAGAATGAAATCCGGTGAAAGCGGGACTAAAGAATATCTTCTATCTAAAAATCCGAAAGACGTTGATGGCGAAGTCAAAACTCTCCCGATGAATTGCAGCGGAAGAGTGTGGATTTACTATGAAGTTCATGGTTCACTTTCAACATTATATTTATTCGGCGGCGGACATGTCGGAAATGCTTTGCTATATTATCTGAAACCTTTGAACTTTCACACAATTCTAATTGATAACCGTCCGGAGTACGCTAACACAGAAAAGAATCCAAATGCAAATGAAATTCATTTATCGGACTACCTCGAGTTTGCGGCGAAATTTCAACCTAACGAAAAATCATTTACTGTAATTATGACTCACGGACATAACTTCGATTATTTAATTCTTCAAAAACTTTTTGAGAGAAAATTAATATTCAAATATATTGGTGTGATTGCGTCAAAAACGAAAGCAACTGCGATTGTGAAAGATTTGAAAAAGGGATTTTCCAAAGGATCTCCGAAGGAGTCTGTGACCTTCGGAGGCGATGATCTTAATCTTAGTATGCTTCATTCACCGATTGGATTAAATATTGGAGGTACATCTGCCTCAGAGATTGCCCTCTCTGTTGTGGCTGAAATTCAAAAGGTTAAGTACGAGAAAAGCTAATCGATACTACTGAAAGTTGTTAATTGGACCAAATTTATAAGAAAAAATGTTCTGATAAACCCAATGAGATTCAGAAGTCTATCTTTTAATACAGCTTAATGTCATGATTTAAACTGTTAAAAAATTATTGGGTCATGAAGAACTTTCAACAACTCAAATTTATAGTCACCCTCAACAACAAAATTTAAGGGATGCTGTAAATCTTTTATAACCTTTAGTATGAGTATGATAAAACATTTTCCCAACAATTATACGTTGGCGCAGTTGATTTCGACTGGACAATATTTTATACTTAACACAAGCAAGTGAAGCTAATTACTAAATGTTGGCACAATGATACAACGCAGCCAAAACCAAACAAACAGCGGCATAATTGAAAAGTATTGTTATAACAATGACACTAATAATTGTAATACTTACTGTGGTTTATACCAATGGAATGAAGCAATGCAATATGTAACAACCCCTAGTGCGCAAGGAATATGCCCTAATGGTTGGCACATCCCAACAAAAGCAGAATTTGAAAAATTAGCAAACACAGTTGATAATGATGGTAATGCATTGAAAGCAATAGGGCAAGGAACTGGAAGCGGAGCTGGCACAGACACAAGCGGATTTTCCGCATTGTTGGCGGGCAGCCGCAATTTACCCCGTTGGATATATTTAAGTGCGTATCTAATGTTTGAATAAATAGAATATCCAACGGGGCAGGCAATGGTAGCTTCAGTTATTTAAGTTTCAATACTTACTTTTGGAGTTCCCCGGGGTTAGATGCTACTCGCTCATTCGACATGTACCTGAGTTACGATGATAGTGGTATCTACTTCTACAACTACGTTAAGTATAACGGTTTCAGTGTTCGCTGCGTTAAGGATTAAAGAAAAGTGTAGAGTGAGGAGTCTAGAATGAAAAATGGTGGAGTATAAAAAGTAGAATTCTGCTAATATTGATTATTACCTATACATCAACTAATTTTGCGGTAAATGTCCAATAATAATGGACAATGACTGCATATAATGAGCATAATCCAAGAAATACGAGAGAAAATATCTCAAGAAATTTTTAACCACACTCAGGTTCTTGATATTCTAAGAGATTACAGTAAACCAAGAGATGTTATAAGTAATCTGCTCAGGCGAGGAGATATTATCCGCATTAGAAAAGGGCTATATGTGTTTGGAAAGTTCTGGCGGCGGTATCAATTCAACAAGGAGCTATTGGCTAACCTGATTTACGGTCCATCTATAATTAGTCTTGATTATGTCCTATCAATTTCTGGATTGATACCGGAAAGTGTTTCAACATTAACATCCATCACAACGGGAAGATCGCGCATCTTCGAAACTCCAGTAGGAAGATACTCTTATAAGCAGCTCAACAAAGAACGGTTCTCTTATGGATCAGAATTGCACAAAACTGATACCGGAAGTTATTTCGCCGCAAATCCATTAAAAGCATTAGCTGATAAAATCTGGTTAGATAAAAGATTTAAGCCGATATCCCCTTCATCTTATGCCGAATATCTTTTTGACGATCTCAGAATTGATGAAAAGATTTTAGAAGAATATCTCAATGCAGTTAAGCTCGATGAACTTGAAAAGGTTTATTCTTCCCGTAAAATTAGTTGGTTCATTGCATTTCTTAAGAAAGAATTCCGTATCGTATGAACGAATTATTAAAACAGCTAATAACGAAACCTCTCCCAAATTCCGAGATAGAAATATTAAGGTTATTAAGAGAAACATTACAATCATTATCTTTACTTGGTCTTTGGCGTGCAAACTTTTTTGAGCATGCAGCTTTTTATGGCGGAACAGCTTTAAGAATTCTTTACGGCTTAGATCGTTATTCGGAAGATTTAGATTTTTCATTACTGAATCCCTCGCATAATTTTTCTTTTGAAAAATATAGAGATTCTATTATTAGAGAATTGGGAGCGTTTGGCTTCAATGTCGAATTCGATGTTAAGAAGAAGAGTGCTGTCTCTCAGATTGAATCGGCTTTTATTAAAACTAATACTTTTAAGCAATTAATGATAATAGAAGCGCCCGAGCGGATAATATCTAACATCGACAAAAGAACTGTTCTAAAAATAAAATTAGAAGTAGATACAAACCCGCCTCCTGATTTCGATACTGAAATGCAATATGTTTTTTCACCTTTACAATTTGCAGTGCGGACATTTACTCTTCCATCATTATTCGCTGGTAAAATGCATGCAGTACTTTGCAGAAAATGGAAATCTCGCGTTAAAGGACGCGATTGGTACGATTTTGCCTGGTATGTATCGCATCATCCTAAACTCAATCTCAAACATCTTGAATCCCGAATGAGAGATTCCGGTGATTATCAAGAAACTGCTCCTTTACTCAAGGAAACATTTCTTAGAATGCTGAATGATGCCATTGAACAGTTTGACGTAAAGAAAGCAAAAGAAGAAGTTGAACCATTTGTAAATGACAAACGTTCACTCGAAATATGGTCTAAAGATTTCTTTAAAGCGGCAGTAAATAAAATAGAGGTTATTTAATGGCTCAATTCAAAGTTGATTGCATAATAAATCGGCATTTGCTTAAGAAGGTTTTTGAATGAATAAAAAAATATTACTTGTAATTACGTTTGCATGCTTGAATACGGCCAATTTCGCTCAGCAAATTAAAATTGATATTACCAATACAGTATCTACAAAAGCTGCACTTTTTTCTTTAAACGGTGAGAGGTTCTCTTTTGTAGATTCAATTTTTACTTCAGCACCGGGAAAGTTTAATTATTCTGATAAAAATTTAATACATGGATTTTATCGTCTCTCTTTTGACGTACAAAAATCAATTACTTTATTACATGACGGCGAAGAAGTTGAGATAACTGCAAACGCAGAAAACATTTCCGAGTCCATTCATATTGTGACTTCAGTAAGTAACAAATTTTATTTTAAATTTTTAAACCTAAGTAAGTCATATAAAACAAAAACAGAATTGCTTCAACTTATTTTAGCCCGTTATCCAAAAGATGATGACTATTATAAAATCACTCAAGAAAAATTTGTACAGCTGCAAAAAGAATATTCAGAATTTGTAGAGAACTCAATAAAATCGAATCCAAATTCATTCATCGCTCGTTACATCCAATCAGCTCGACTACCAATTGTTGTCTTTAACTTACCATTAGATAAACAGCGCGTCTTTCTCAAAACTCACGCTTTAGATAATCTGAACTTCAATGATGCTCAGCTAATCTACTCAGATGCTTTCACCAATAAAACAATCGAGTACTTAACATATTACCGCAATCCTCAATTACCAATGGATCTGCTTGAAAAAGAATTTATTTTTGCAGTGGATACAATTTTGAATAAAGCGAAAGTCAATCAAATCGTTTATCAACATATAGTTGAATATCTGATCGATGGTTTCAAGAAGTTCGGTTTTGATAAAGTGATTGATTACATAGTTGAGAATTACGTGATAAAAGATGATCTGTGTCTTGATGCAAAAACAGAAAGTTCCATTCAAAGACGAATAGATCAAAGCAAAAAACTGTCGGTCGGTGTGGTCGTACCAAATATCAAATTGCAAAGTGCTGATGGAAAGGAGATTGACCTTTCAAAAATTAAATCAGATAAAGTTTTAATTCTATTCTATGCAAGCTGGTGCCCGCACTGTCAAACATTACTGCCTCAGATTTTTGGATTGTACAATTCTCAAAAAGTTAGGAAAACCGAAGTACTTGCAATTTCTATCGATACGAGCAAAGCTGACTGGTTGAATTTTATAAAAACATATAATTTAAATTGGCTAAACGTTTCTGACCTAATGGGTTGGGAAGGTAAAGCAGCAACCGATTATTTCATCTACGCTACACCTACAATGTTTCTTATAGATAGCGAAAAAAAATAATTGCCAAACCTACAAATATTGATGAATTAAAACAGTTATTTTAAAAAGCCTATAATAGCTTAGATTTTTTTAAGTTCTGGGCACCTCTAAAAACTGAAAGTGATTTCTTTTTTATCTGCGGTAATCAGCGAAATCAGCGGGAAATATTCTCCCGCAGATTACGCAGATGTTCGCAGAATAGGTTTTTAGAGATAACCTTCTCTTTTTATTTCAATCCGTTTTGGACTATTTGGACGCATTGACACAATCCCCACTCTTTTTCATTCCGAATTATTTCTTCAATTTTATTTTTGCTTATTCGTCTCTGCAATTATATCATACTAAATTATACTAATGATTTGGCCAAATTTTCATTAAATTATATCTGAGATTAGCATCCGAAAATAGAGACACTGTAAAAATATTTTGTTTGAAGAGGAAAAATATTCTTGATAGATTTAGTGGCAAATACAATCTCTAAGTATAGACCTAAGTTCATTTAAAATCTTACAGCAGCATTATGGCAAAACTAAAAAAATTCGGGACCTTTGGCGGAGTATTTACTCCCTCAATTCTAACAATACTTGGCGTAATAATGTATCTCCGTTTGCCATGGATAGTGGGGCAGGCGGGATTGATTTCAACTATAGGTATTGTTTTGCTCGCCCATTTGATTTCGGTTTCTACCGGACTTAGTGTCTCATCCATTGCAACGGATAAAAAAGTTAAAGCCGGTGGAACTTACTATATGATTTCTCGAAGTCTCGGACTTCCAATCGGAGGGACTTTGGGACTGGCTTTATTCGTGGGGTTATCATTCAGCGTAAGTCTTTATTTAATTGGTTTTTCAGAAAGTTTTTTGAACTACTGGGGTTTTGAGGTTACAAAAAATTCTATTCGCCTTGCGGGTACGCTAATTTTAATTACCGTTACTGTAATTACATTTATCAGCACATCTCTCGCAATTAAGACGCAATATTTTATAATGACGGCAATTGCTTTGTCGCTTCTTTCTTTGCTTTTCGGTAATCATAATTATACCCCAACCGAGCCATTGATTTATCCACTCGAAACCGCCGCACCTTTTATAGTTTTGTTCGGGATTTTCTTTCCCGCTGTTACAGGTTTTGAAGCTGGAGTTTCAATGTCGGGAGATTTACAAAACCCCAAGAAATCTATTCCGACGGGAATAATTTCTGCTATCGCGATTGGATTGATCGCTTATTTGGGATTAGCTTTTTTCTTCACTTATTATGTTTCTTCCGATCTGTTATTCAACGACCCGAATGCATTTAACTTTTATTATTGCGGAAGCCGGAATACTGATTGGCGATCTCGATGTGATTGCACGGATCGTTTCAATGTTCTTTATTACTACTTATGGATTTCTGAACTTAAGCTGCGCGGCTGAAAGTTGGGCAAGCTCTGATTTTAGACCCGATTTTAAGATACCGAAAAGTGTAAGCATCATCGGATCGGCGGCATGTTTTATTGTAATGCTCCAACTTGATTTTATTGCGATGGTTGGGGCAACAATTATTTTGGGTACGTTGTTTCTATATCTAAAAAGGAAGGAACTTACTCTCGATACAGGTGATACATGGGATAGTGTTTGGTCATCAATAGTTAAAAAGGGATTGGCAAAACTGAGCATGGGAAAATCCGACCCGCGAAACTGGCGCCCGAATGTTCTTCTTTTCAGCGGCGGTACAGATGTTAGACCCCATCTTGTTGAAGCTGGGAGATGGCTTACCGGAAGACTCGGTATTCTTTCTAACTTTCATTTAAAAGAAGATGCAGCGTCTTCATCTTTACTCAGGAAATTAAGCAACGATGAAAAAACCTATCAGGATGAGGAAGGACTTTTCACACAGAGTTTTATCTGTCGGAATGTTTATGAAGGGATAGACGTAATAACGCGTGTTTATGGTTTTTCGGGAGTTGAACCGAACACTATCTTAATGGGCTGGGGACGCAATACAAAAGACCCGCTCCAGTTTTCTTCACTGATTAAGAATTTTAATGAGCTTGATCTAAACTCTATCTATCTCAACTATAATGAAGAGCGTGGCTTTGGTCAGATGAAAACCATTGATGTTTGGTGGCGGGGCGCAGGAAATAATTTTACTCTCGAGATGACACTTGTTCGTTTTCTTACTTCCAATCCCGACTGGCGGGACGCAAATGTCCGTTTTCTTATTATCAGTAACTTTAGCTCTGTGGTGGGGAAAGCGTACAAGAATCTTAACCAGATACTTGAACAGTATCGCGTAATCGGCGAAATTAAAGTGATCAACAACGAGATTGAACAACGGCGCTCAGCAGATATAATTAAAGCCGAATCTGCTTCCGCTGACCTGACGATATTCGGTATTCCCGATGTTACAGAAGAAGATGCCGCTGGATTTATTGAGACAATCAATAATCTTACTAACGAGCTGGGAACTACTTTGTTCGTTCACGCATCTTCTTATTTTGATGAGATAGATGTGGGCATCAAAAAGGAATATTTATTCTCCGAGTCATCTCATGAAACTTTTGTTCTGCCTGAAATTAGAGCCAGGAAAAATGTTACCGTTGAAAAAGAAGTCGTTATTTTGAACAGTAAGTATGAGTCGCTTCTCCGCGGGTTCTTCGATCAGTGTGCCGATAAATTGGTCTCCCTCAATAAATCCCCATTAATTGAATTGAAAAATGAGGGAATTAAAATTTACGATAAGATAAGGGATGTGAATAAGCTAAAGATAACTAGCAGACAGAAAGATGCACTCTATCAACTAAGGCGCGAGGCTGTTAGTTACAGCGAAAAAATATGTATCGAACAGTCTGCTGCAATCGAAGATTTTACTGATTTTATTAAAGAAAACATCGAGTATGTTTACTCAAAAGAAAAAAAACTTGTTAGCGAACTTCCGCAACGGTTAATAATTCACTATGATAAAGAAGAATTAAAAAATGCAGGCACTTCCGGTTTGGGAAGTAAATTAAGAAAAGCAGTAATAACCGTAAAAACTATTTTTTCAAAGTCACCAATTTCTGTACCTGTTAAGTTTAGTGAATTTGCAAATAATTATATTCAGAAGTCGCTTGCCAATCATTTCATTATTTTCTTAAACGAACTGGAACGAATCAGCTATAAGCTTGCTTCAGATCTTCATAACTCTGAATCGGTACTAATTTCCTCCATTGATAGATTCATTGCAAAACTAAATGGCAGAGAAAGTGCAACACACATTAAAAATGAAGAGGAAAAATTTACTGCTCAGTTAAACGAACACCTTAATTTAGCAGAACAAAATTTAATTAAAGTAAAAACCGAGCTGTTGAAGAACGCCAGAAACAACATGCAGGATATGGTGTTTGACCTTGAAAGGATCGATGCAAATTCTATTCTGCGGAGGGATAGACGTGTTACAAAACAAGATCGCAGACGAAATGAATCCTCATCCGATTTCCCAAAAACATGGCAAAGAAATCTTAAAACACTTCTTTCTACTGTGAAAACCGATTTGATGATTGAAAAATTAAAGGGCGTTGGCTTTGAAGAAACCTTAAAAATTGAAAACGACCTGAGAAAGATTTTTACCGGTAAATATACAAACCTGCTCAATAACTCTGCAAAGACATTGGACGATATTGAAACGGGTAAATTATCCAATCAATTTGATATTCAAATTGAGAAAGATATAAATCTTCAATCTTATACCGATAGGTTAGCAGAAGTGATGCGGAGTGAGATAACCAAACTGCCAGAGGAAATAGAAGTAATCGGCGAAAACTTTAGTGAAGCGGTTGAGACTATCCGCTTTGATGAAGGAGATACTGCGGTAATCTCAATTAGAAAGTTAGTTGACTTTTCATTTGAATCGGAATTTGTGGGAGTAAGTCAAGCTCATACTGTGAATTATCAAAGGGCACTTAGGCGTGCAATAGGCGAAGCAAGGGATGTGATCAATCTTGTTAACTTCAATTTGCAGACAGTCGAAGAAGATAAAGAATCGGCTGATGAGGAAATGAATCTTAGTCTATTAGCTGGTAGAATGAGAGAATGTTCTGAGATGTTTACAAAGGTTCAAGATGAATATTTAGCGAACGTGAAAAATTCATTTGCAAAAGCATTTGAACCTTTAACTTCATATTCTATATTAAAATCCGCATCCGAACTGAGCGCCCATGTACGCGAACTTGGCGGAAAGAAAGTGATCTCTAAATTTACACGAAAGAAAGAAGCAGTATATAATTATTTTCAAAATATACTTGTACGACTTTTTTATAAACGCTCTGAAGGAATATTATTTGCAAAGCAGATAGACGAGCTTCAGGCGGAAGAGTTTAACTCAGCAGAGCTTCTTACGTTTACAGCTCAATTAACACCGGAAGCAAGTTTAATCGAAAAACTTCCACATTACTATAAAAAACTTTTTGGAGGAAGTTCCAGCGTAAGTGGCGCACTATGGGTTGGAAGAAAAACCGAGCTTGAAAAATGCCGGCAGGCATTCGAAAGATTTAATTCCGGTTACACCGGAGGATTATTGATACTCGGGCAGCGGAACGATGGGAAAAGTGCCCTTTCGAAGAAGATTGCCGAAATGAACTTTGAACCGGATAATATATTTACATTAAATGCTCCTTTATGCGGCAGTAACGATACTGCCGTATTCAAAGCCCGCTTACAAAAAGTTCTCCGTACAACAGAGTCTGTTGATAGAACTCTCTCCCGCTTCAACAACCACCAATATGCAGTAATTATTAATGATCTGGAATTGTGGTGGGAAAGAAGTGAAGAGGGTTTTCATATATTAACAGAAATTGATTCACTGGTCTCGAAATACGGAAATAAAGTCTTTTTCATTGTTAACAGCAGCCAATACTCTTATGCTTTTATTAGGCAGCTATTAAACCTTGATCATCTGTTCGGAGGATTTGTCCGGTGCGAGCCTTTTGACGCCGAAGAATTAAAAGATATTATTCTTCTTCGACATCATGCGAGTGGAATGAAATTTATATTAAATGATGTTATGGAAGAAGATTTATCAGAGCTTAAATTGGCCCGGTTGTTCAACGATTATTTTGATTTTTCTGAGGGGAATGTTGGAGTGGCATTGAAGAGTTGGCTCAACAACATAACTGAGATAAATGGAAATCAACTCAAAATAAAATATCCTTCAATCGTCTCAACAAACCAGCTAAACAAACTGCCTGATGAGTGGATATTCTTCCTGCTTCAATTTGTGCTTCATAGAAGGATGAACCGGCAAAAAGCATATAGAATAATTGGTGAGGAGAAACAAAAGATAGATTTGATTTTTAATAAATTGTTAAGAGCCGGGCTTCTCTCTGAAAGAGATGAGGGAGTATTAGAAATCAATCAAGTAGTAGAGCCGTTTATTATCAAAAACTTTTTGAAGACAGAAATATTATGATTACAAATGCCGAACTGCTTCCATTTATTTTTCGTTTGATTGAAACCGCAGCTGCGGGGTTTGTGCTGTTCATACTGTTAAAAATTATCCACATGATGTTAAGCTATTTTACTAGGGGCAAAGAAATTAAAAAAACTGTATTGAACGTTCATCTTGCAGTTGCCGTGGCAGCGTGGGCGATCTTTTTTCTTTGGGGGATAAACTTAATTTTTACAGTTGATTTCACAACTAACCCCCTTGAACTTGTGTTGATTGTAGTACTCTTTGTGATTTTCGTTTGGCTTGCAGGAAGAGATATACTAGCCGGAATAATTCTTAAGTTTGAAAATTCACTTGAACTTGGAAATCTCATTACTTCAGATAATACCTCAGGAAAGATAAAAAAATTAGGATTAAGAACCGTTCAGCTTGAAACCGAAACAGGAGAATTATTTACTGTTCCTTATACAAAAATCTCTTCTGAAAAAGTAAGCATTAGAAGAAAAGAAAACCGTTACAAATATTTTGAAGGAGAGATTACAGTAGAGGGGAGAATCCCTCCCGCAGAAATCTCTGAGATTTTGCTCAAGAAACTGATGCTTTCGCATTATGCATCAGTTAAAACAAAACCCTCGGTAAATTTTCTCGGCATTAATGAGGGGAAATATAAATTTAAAGTTACCGTACCCACTCTGAAAAAAGAATATTTTGATAAACTCCTCTTTTCTCTTCAACACGAAATGACAAAGTAGTTTACAATTTGTAATCACGTTTGTTGTTATGAATTCGGTGATGAGAAAAATCGATTATTTGCATTATAGTATTGTGAACAATATTTTTATTTTTTATGCCTGCCTGCATACCTTCGGTATGTAAACTGGCAGGCAGGTCAAAATATTTAAAACTGATTTTCTCCATTTTCCCCGCCTACACTGCGTTTCGGCGGGCAGGCATCTTCCATTCACCCCGCCTGCCAATACATAGCTATCTCGTGGCAGGTTGGATAACTTATTTATATAGCCAGTGATATTTTTTAAAAAGTATATCCAACGGGGTAAACATCTTCCATTGCGGTTTACCGCGCTATGTATCGGGATTATTTGTTTGTGCACCCTGAAGGATTCCTCCGAAGGAGTGCCTTTTGCAGAACCTTCGACCCACTGATTAAGAGTAATCGGAATTCTTTGCATTTCATTAATGTAAATCAAGTTTGTTTGGTAACTCCATACAAGGTTGGAAGGAGTTCCAACATGTACATCATTAAAAACGATAAATCCCCATTCTATCAGATAGTTTATTTTGCTGATGGTAAGCGTACAACTATCTCCACTAAAACTAAAAACATTCAAGAAGCTCATAGAGTCTTAGGCAATTTTTAAAAAGAATTAGAAAAACCTAAGCAGCAAATCAAACCCACTCTACTCTCAAAATTCAAGATGAAAATGAGGAATACATTCAAGCAAATAAATTAAGAAACTACTTACCTCAGTTAAACTCTCATTTAAGCATTTAATTGATTTTAATGATGATAGTCAGTTTAATCGCTAAGACATTCGGACTCTTGGATAATTTAATTACTTCCACTTTCATACAGGCTCCAAAAGGATCCAGTCTTTATTATCGTACACTTAAAGCAATACTTTCTAAAGCATTCATTAAAATGTTATTCATGATAACAGAATTTAAGTTCGATCCCTATCTAAAATCTTTTTTCTTTCTTCATATTCAACAGTTGTGAGTTCTCCACTAGCAAATTTCTTTTTCAAAATTTCTTCTGGAGTTTCTGTTAATGATTCTGGTTTATTAAATAATTTCACAAATAAATATGTGCCAATAATAATAACTATCACAAAAATCCACCAGAAGAAGTGCATACCAAACCAATAATGATCATGAAACATATCTTATCTCCTTTTATATTTTTTTAAATCTCGTACGATGCATAAATTTCATCATTTTTAATTTTAACATGAAAGGGTTTTAAAGGTCGTGGTGGTGGTCCAGCAATATTAATCCCATTAAGATCGTAATGTCCGTTATGACATGCACACCAAATATGCTGAAGTTCTTCACGATACTGAACCGTGCATGCTAAATGTGTGCAAACTGCACTGAACGCTTTAAACTCACCGTCCTGTGTTTTAATTAAAATTCCGGGTTCATTCCCGAATCGAAAAATCTTACCGCTATTCGGTTTTAACTCATCTATTTTACCGGTAAGAACAGTACTCGGTTTCGGTTCATCACCTTTTGGTGGAATTAAAAATTTCCAAAGTGGATATAGGGTTGCCAACATAAAAGCAGTCAAACCTCCACCAAGGAAATATCCCAGAAATGTTCGCCGTGATTTATTTGGTGTACCGGACTTTTTCATTTATAATTTCTATACATATTAAATCAATCTGTAAAAATGTATTAGTGTTCGTGCTTCTTAGTGTTTTCTTTGTTTATATACCTATTTGGTTCTTTATTAAACTTTTCTTTACAGGAAGCCGAACAGAAATAATAAAACTTGCCTTTGTATTCAATCTTTTCGGCATCCTCGATGTTCATTAAGTGCATTCCACAAACCAAATCCTTTTCCATCTTAACCTCCTTTTTAAAGTTGTTGATTTTATATTAATTCATCATCTGGATTTTTATTACTCAATTATTATTTTTCCTCTAACCATTCCCATCCCGCATTGGAATCCGTATTCACCTGTTTTATCGATTTGTAATTCAACCGGAATTGTTCTGAATGGGGTTAATGTTGCTTTTTTATTAAAATCGGGAAATATAACTTCCTCGGTACAGGCTGCGGTTTCTTCACGAATAAAATTGAGTTTAATTGGCTTACCTGCTTCAAAAATGAGTACATCAGGTGTGTAACCTCCTTTTACTTTTATCACAGCTTCCTGCCATCCTCCATCTGATGCGCGTACTTTAACAGCTTTTTTCTCAGAGAACCAAAAATACCACGCAACCCAGAATGAAAGTCCCAGTCCGCCAATAATCACTAATATTTGATCAAGTGTCATTATATCATCTCCATTATTTCAATTTAGGTTTGAAATTTCTTAACCGATTTGCATTTGTTACAACAGTTACGGAACTAAACGCCATTGCAGCACCGGCAATTAACGGTGATAGCAATAATCCAAAGAATGGATAAAGTAATCCGGCAGCAACTGGAATTCCCAGTCCGTTATAAAAGAATGCGCCGAAAAGATTTTCTTTTATGTTTTTCATAGTCGCTTTAGAAAGTTGAATTGCAAGAACAACTCCTTTTAAGCTTCCTTTGATTAAGGTAATATCAGAAGCCTCAATTGCTACATCTGTTCCAGTGCCAATTGCTAATCCTATATCAGCTTGAGCAAGAGCAGGGGCATCGTTTATTCCATCACCAACCATCGCAACTTTTTTCCCTTCATTCTGAAGTTTCTGAACATTGAATGCCTTGTCTTCTGGAAGAACTTCAGCTAGGACTCTATCAATTCCAACCTGTCTGGCAATAGCGTTTGCTGTTCGGCTGTTATCACCGGTTATCATAACAACCTCCAAACCTAATTTTTTCAACTGAGCGATTGCTTCTTTCGAATCAGCTTTTATTGTATCGGCAACCGCAATTATGCCGGCAGCTTTGTTGTCAATAGCAACGAACATCGGAGTCTTTCCGTCATCAGCTAGGTGAGTGCTTTTTTCTTCGAGTCCACCAAGATCGATATTAAACTTTTTCATCATCTTAAGATTGCCTAAATAAATCTTGCGTCCATTTACATTGGCTTTAACACCATGACCCGGGACAGCGTTAAACTCATTCGGATCGACTAGAGTAATTCCTTTGTCAATAGCTCCTTTAACAATTGCTTCAGCTAATGGATGTTCGGATACTTTCTCAACACTTGCACTGAGGGAGAGTACTTCTTCTTCAGTGAAGTCATTCGCAACGATAACATCTGTTAGCGAAGGTTTGCCTTCTGTGATAGTTCCGGTTTTATCAAGTACAATAGTATTTAGCTTCTGAGCAGTCTCTAATGCTTCGCCGCTTCTAATCAATATTCCATTCTCAGCACCTTTACCAACTCCAACCATTAATGAAATTGGCGTTGCAAGACCAAGCGCGCACGGGCAGGCAATTACCAAAACGGTAACAAATACAATCAAAGAATAAATAAGTTGCGGTTCTGGACCAAAAACATACCAAACAACAAACGATAAAATTGCTGCGATGACTACTCCCGGTACAAAGTATCCCGAAACTTGATCAACTATTTTTTGAATTGGCGCTTTAGAACTCTGAGCCTGTTCAACCATTTGAATTATTTGAGCAAGAGCAGTGTCTTTCCCAACTTTTGTAGCTTTGAACTTGAAAGAGCCTGTCTTATTTATTGTTGCTCCAATTACTTCGTCTCCAAGGTTCTTTTCGACCGGAATTGCTTCACCAGTTATCATTGATTCATCTACTGACGAAGAACCGTCGATCAGTGTTCCATCTACAGGAATTTTTTCACCTGGCCTAACTAAAATAATTTCATCTAATACAACTTCTTCAACCGGAATATCTAAATCTTTTCCATCTCTTATAACGCGTGCAGTTTTAGCTTGAAGACCAATTAATTTTTTAATTGCTTCAGAACTTTTTCCCTTAGCTCGAATTTCTAAAGCCATTCCTAAAACTACTAAAGCTACAACTACAAATATTACATCGAAGAACTGATCCGCTAATTCAGCTTTGGGAAAAACTGACGGGAAGTAAGTAGCAATAACTGAGTAGAGAAACGCAGCAGTAATACCGGTTGCAATAAGTGTGTGCATATTTGCAGACCTGTTTTTGAATGCAGCCCAAGCTCCTGTATAAAATTGTGAGCCGGACCAGAACATTACTGGCAAGCTGAGCAAACTCATCGCTACCCAGATATATCTCAATATTGGAGACCCCATTTGAAATTGTTCGGGTAAACCCCAGACAGTCGGGTAACTGAAAAATATTACCGGCAGAGATAAAATCGCAGCGAAAATAAATTTATTCATAAGGGTCTTATATTCTTTTTCGCGGGCGGCTTGGTTCTCATCAACCGGTTCTTCCCTGCCTGCGCCTGCCTGCGCAGGCGGGCGGGCAGGTTTTTGTTCTTTTCCATCTTCCTTTGGCTTAACTCCCGAAGTATCAAACGTTTTGTAACCAAGTTTTTCAATTACTTTTTTAATTTCGTTAACATTTATTGAGCCGGGCACATAATTAATTAATGCTGATTCACTTCCGAGATCGATGCTCGCAGAAATTATTCCTTTTGTCTGGGCGAATTCCTTTTCAATTTTTGTTACACACGAGCCGCAGTGCATTCCGTTAATTCCAAGTTTGAGCGTTGACATCCCAGCTTGGTAGCCGGCATTTTTTACTGCGGAAATAATTTCGGAAGTAGATGTTTCTGCATTTTTAAATTCTACAAAAGCTGTTTCCGAAGCGTAGTTTACAACAGCCGATTTTATACCCGGCAATTTCTTGATCTCTTTCTCAATAGTATTTACACAAGTTGAACAGCTTAATCCTTGTATTTGCAGTTGTAATTTTTCAATGCCATCTATTGTTGTTCTGTTTGAAGCTTCACTGCTTTGTTTGTGCACAAATTCATTCGGGTTCAGCTCAAATTTATTCTTGCAATTATCAGAACAAAAATCGAATCTCTTTCCATTCGTATCTAGAAAATATTTCGAAGGCGACTTCACTTCCATTCCGCACACTGGATCGTGAACCGGATAATTTTTTGTTGAAGAGCCGTTATTAGACATTACTTCTCCTATTTATTTGCTTATTAAATTAAATCCTTTTTTATTCTGTCGAACTCTTCTTTTGATATTTCTCCGCGTGCATTACGTTTATTTAGAATATCCAAAGCAGATTCGTTCAAATTTTGTTTGAAAATTTCAGACTGCTTTTGATTAGAAACTTTGTAAATTAAATAAGCTATGGTGCCTATAATTATTAACCAAATAATCCAACCGAAACCCATCATTTCAAAACCCATATCATGAAACATTGTCTACTCCTTTCTTTCTTAATAAAGGAGGGGAGAATTAAATCTTCCGCTTCCTTAAACATAATAATTACTTTTTATGATGTGAATCATGTTCTGATTTATTCATAGTCTTTGTGCTGTCACTCTTCATCATATCATGATTCATCTTCTTGCCATCCATCATACCTCCTTCTCCTTGCATCATTTTCATCATCATCTTATGCATTTCCGGATTATCCATCATCATTTTGCACATTTGCATCATACCTGTTGAATCCACTTTTGTATGATCCATCATTTTTTGCATCATCATTCCACGCATATGGCTGTCGGATGCAATCTTATCCATGCATTTCTGCATGTCCTCACTCTGAGCTTGAGTTTGTTTGTCTTTCTTTTCAGAAGATTTTTCTTGTGCGCGTACAAATAGCACAGAGGATAACATTAATGTAATTACTGCCGCGATAAAAAAACTTTTCTTTAACATGACTTACTCCATTTTAATTTTTTGATTGAAATATATAAGCAATTGCTCAACATGTGTGCCAGGCTAAAACAGCTTTTTACCCTCTATAATCAACTTTTTATTCGGCTGGATTTAAAATATTTAAAACAAAGTTCAATTATTTGAAAAATGATTCAATATATTTCTACAAATAAATCTGCTTTGATTTACAATCTATCAATTACTTTTTTTAGTTTAGATTGAATCTCTAATGCAATATCACCCAATGATTCGTTATTAATTGCCTGCATAGAAGCAACAGGGTCAACGGCTGCAACTTCAATTTTATTTTCTTCCTGCTCAATAACGATAACATTGCACGGCAGCATAGCTCCTATTTTGTCTTCGGCTTGCAGCGCTTTGTAAGCAAAGGGCGGATTACAAGCGCCTAAAATTCTATACTTCTTGAAATCAACATCCAGTTTCTTTTTTAAAGTTTCTTTTACATCAATCTCGGTGAGTATTCCAAAGCCTTCCTTTTTCAATTCGTCGGTGACTTTTTGAATAGCATCTTCGAAAGTCGAATTAATTGTTTTTGTGAAATAATAATTCATTTTGATTCTCCTTTATTTTATGTAACCATGCTCTAAGTTTAAGATTGACTCTCTGTCGTCAAATTGATTATTCCAAATTTGATCTATTGCAAAAATCATTGCTAATTGAATTCTGTGTTCTTTAGCCGGTAAAAGATTGGCTAAATCTCCCGTATTTTTTTTGAACTGGTATTGAATGCCGACATCAAAATTTTCACCTAATCTATAGAAAGAGTTTGCTACAAACTGAATTTGCTTTGAATTATTTGATAAGTCGGGGAATGTTTTAAATCCACCGTAAAAGGATATTTGCAAAGCGGGTCTTTCCAACACTCTTAGTAAATATCTTGGTCCAAAGAAAATAGAAAGAGATTTTGCTTCTGCAATATCTTTATAATTAGAAATAGATGTGATTTCCGAAAAACCATTATTGTAGATTGCTTGTAATCTGAAGTCAACAAAGTTAACCGGATCTGGAACAACATTTATAATTGTTGAAAAGATCACATTTTTTAGAAGTTTGTCGAATTGATTGCTGTAACCTTGCCTATCTGTAAGAAAATTATTGAATGAAACGCCTATTTGTTGAAGAACATCTCTATTCCATAATTGGCTTTGCGGAATTCTATACTCAAACGAAAATCCAAGAGCGTTCATACTAAAATCTGTTTCGGCTGCACCGGTTGTAAGGGTTGATTTTGTAAAATGTTCTCCGTGCACTGTTAGCCAGTACCGTTGTCCAAAAATGTGAGTATACTCAATAACATTTCCAAATTGATTGTCTTCAGTATTAGTGCCATTAGAATAGGGATTCAGCACATCGGTAAGTTTTAAAGCATCATCGTCTCTGAGTGTAGCGAAGTCAATCAATGAACTTTTTACTCTGCTTCTTCCAAGTTTTATTATATTGTTTTGATCTTCGAGTTTGATGAAAACTTGATGAAAAAATATTTGTCCAAGATCAGAGTCTGCATCCGGAAATTGAAACCCAAGAACAAATTGACCTCTAAAATCATTATACATTTTCTGTCTAAAGCCCAGTAGAAAACCGCTGTCCGAGAAATCATTTATCGCGGAAGACTTTGCATTATTAGTAATATCATTGTTAATGGAAAACACACCGCGTGCGCCTAATTGGATTTCGGGATTCACTTGCGCTATGCCTAAATTTGATATTAAAAAAATACATAGAACAATTGTTCCGAGTATTACTTTTTTCATTTCTTCTCCTCAATAACTATTTAAAAAATTATTCGTCAAGAGCTACTTTTGGCAGCATATTCATTGGTTGATTTTTCATGTCCATTTTCATTCCGGGCATAGTTTCTACCATTCTCTCTTCCATAGGTAAATCTTCATAAACAAGCGCCAACAAATTTCCACCCGGGTAAAGCCCGTTGTTGGTAACGCGTCTTGTATCGTGATCGTGAAATGTCCATAGACCTCTGTTTTTTCCCTCAATAATTATATCGATAGTTTTACCGGGACTAAGTCTAACCGTGTTCATTTGCCATGGTGTGGGAATAGGAAGCCCGTCATCACAAACCTGCCAAAAATCATGTCCGTGTAAATGTAAATAGTGTTCTTCACCGCCAGCATTGATTAAACGCACTCTAATATTTTCATTTTCTTTAATATATAGATTAGGGGTAGAAGGATAAGATTTGCCGTTCACTGTAAAGAAGTTTGGCTGCGGTAGTTCTGCGGATGATCTTCTATTAACTGTATAAGGTGGCTTGTAACCTTCTTCAATATGTGCGTTCAAATCTTCTTTAGAATCGAATAGGTTGAATCTTTCTTTATCGAAACGACCACTCATCATTAAATAGGAGCGTTCCTTCATTCGTGTAATCATTCCGTTGAGCTCATTTCTAATATAATTAGTATCGTGCGCGGAATAGATTAAGGTATATTCTCGTTCGTATGGAAATCTCTTTTTGATCGGGTCATCCGGATCTTCGATAATTAAACTGCCAAACATACCCGATTGCATATGCAATAACGTTCCCCAATGGCAATGATAAAAATGAGTTCCGTACGGTTCGGCAGTAAATTCATAAACGAATGTTTGTCCCGGCATCACCGGCATTTGAGTTACATACGGCACGCCGTCCATTCGCCATGGCACATGCATTCCATGCCAATGAATAGTATGGTTTAACTCGGTTCTGTTGATAAAGTTTACTTTTACTTTATCACCTCTATTTACTCTTAATTCAGGTCCAGGTATTTGGTTGTTAAATGCTAGGGTATGGAACTTAAAGCCGGGTACAATTTCTTGTACGGCTATATCAATAAATATTTGAAATTCTTTAGTATCTCCGACTAATTTGGGCTTAACAGCCTGAGGAAATTTTTTCTTGTTATTTTCAATTACAGATTTAGAAAATAATGTTTGCGGAGTAACAGCTGCAGCCGATAGTGCGGCACCCGTATATAAAAATTTTCTTCTATTCATAAGAATCTCCAAGTTAAATTATTTTAATAAAATGAAGTAAATTATTCATCATTTCTTATTGAAGATAATCAATTGAGTATTCATTTTTTCATAAGATGGTTTACTCTGTCAATCTTGTCAAAATGAAGGTACACAAGTTGAGCATATTGTATAATTTACAAACTATTCTCGTATTCTTTTTCAATTCCACATTGTCATTGTTCCCACCGTGCATCATCTCCTTTTCTCCTACAATGCAGGCACAAAGTGCAATGATGAAATATTATCAGTAATAAACAGCAATGAGAGTTTAATATATTTACTCATCGGCTCACCATTTGATTTTGAATAGAACACTAATTAAAAATATTTCGCTTGCAAATTCTTGGCACATCGGTTCTGCTTTTTGAATTTGCAATTAATTCTAATCGAGTATCGGTTATACCCGAGGGCGCTAATGTGCTAACACTCCGCCAAGAAAACCTGTAATTGAAATTCCGATTACTACTATTAAACCTATTACCCATGCGGATTTCTTTGTCCGTTCAATAAATAACGCAATAAACCAAGTTAGAATAAAAATTGTAGTAATTATTCCGCTTAAACGATGCGTGTACGCCAGCCATTCTTTTGGATCTCCGATAAATGGCACCAGTTGTGTATTGCCTGTGAAAAATGCGGCAATTGCTGACCCGAGCGATAAAGCTAAAAGGATTTTAATTACTAAATCGTAATTACTTTTTTTGATATTGAGAAGCGAAAACAAAAACGCAACAAGTGTTAAAGCAATAGGGAAGTGAACGATTTTATTATGAAGATGTGCTAACATCTGTTCACCCGGTTTTAGGATAAATTCCGGCTCTTGTGTCTCTACCGGTTCTTCATTATTAATCGCTTTGCCAACCGCCATTCCATTTACGGCAATTGTATCTTTACCGACCAGCGTGATCGTATCCTGTTTGGTAGTTTTATTTTCGTGTTTACCTTCATGCGCAAAGACAATATTTGAATTCACAACACATACAAATAAAACAAGAAATAATAACCGTTGCATTTCTGTTCCTTTCGCAATTGATCTATAATTTAATTCTTATTCTGCCGGATAGAGTAAAATCCGGTGCAAAGTTTCCGATACCTGCCGAGCCGATTAATGAAACAATAATGGTTTCACTCGCTCTGTAATTTCCGCCTAATGAAACTTGTTGTGGCGCATCGTATTCATCTAATATTTTGGTATAACCAGTGTAATACAGCAATAGTGAATATTCACCGTGATTGAAAAATTTACCGATGCCTAAACCATAAGTAATTGGATTCTTGTAACTGATCGAGGAAGGAT
>JAHJVF010000157.1 GCA_018828505.1 Bacteroidota bacterium
ACCTATCATATTGAAAATCTTATAGTTCTGGGAATTCTTTAAAAAAATACTTGACTTTTAATATTTATCTCCTTAAATATGCGGTAGTTATATAAGGGAGCTAAAGTAGATGAAGAAGAAATTCCTACTATCTTTGGTTATATTGCAGGTTACATTATTAGTGCTTGCATCAAGTGCGTCAATGGCGCAAGAAGCTAGAACCTATACTCTTAAAGATATTGGATTTCAAAAAGATATTGTTCTTTACGGAATAACTCCGGCACAAACGTTCTTCTTTCCAATACCGCGTTCCGGGATAGATTTCTCGAATAGCTATTTCGAGTTGCATTATTCATTCTCAAGTATCCTATCAGAATATTCTAATATAAAAGTCTCAATTAATGATGTTCCTGTCTATACTTCATTCTATAAGACTGCAGTTACAAGTCCTGTTGTCAGGATTTCGCTTGCGGGGATAAAACAAGCTGATATATTAGAATTAGAAAAACCACTTTTGAAGATTGAAGTTGGAGGATATTTAAATATCACCGATGATCGATGCCGGGATCTAGCGACACAAGCACTTTGGTTGGTAGTTAAACAGGAATCAAAATTAGCATTATCTTTCCCAATAGATGTTTCGAAGAATTTCATCGCAGATTTCTTCTCAAGCCGGATGGAGAATAATTTAATTTTAATTCCGAAAAATCTCGATCCTCAACTAGCTGGTGCAACTATGTGGGTGAATACCCGCATGCTGGAAGATATCAAAACAACCACTATTAGTTACGATTCATTCGAAGAGATTGATATAAATAAGATAGGAATGTTTACACATGTAGTTTGTGTAGGGAAAGTTGATAACTTAATGAGCTTACCTATTCCTCTGGCAATGAATAAAGAAAACATAACTGAACAGTTCAAACAAAATCTAATCCCGGATGATGGTATTCTGTTAACTAAAACATTTGGAGGTACAAAAGTTTTATACGTCACCGGGGAAACTCCGAATGCGGTTCAAAAAGCAGCGGGAACTCTCGTGAACCCGAAACATTATGCCAAACTTCTGAGTAATTTTGCAGTAATCCGATACATTGAACCTTTCAAAATAAAATCATTTAAAGATAGTAAATACAAATTAACACTCGATGAATTAGGATATGAAAAGCTTCAGACTAAAGGAATCGGAAGTTTACGAATTACAATGAATTTCTCGGAATTAGATTTGGCTAAATCGATTGAAAATGTTGATTTCTATCTTTACTCAAAATATACTCCAGTTAAAGAAACATTTCCAAATGGTTTCTTAAACGTTTATCTGAACGATGTTCTGGTTGAGAGCAAGCGTTTGGATGCAAGTGGGACATTTAATGGGCTTTATGTAACATTTCCGAAATATCTCTTTAAGAAGGTTAATACCTGTGACATTGAATATAATTATTTTCCCGATGAGGGTGAGTGCAGGGACGATCTAACTCAATTCGTCGGTGAGATCTACTCATATTCCTACTTTGATATTACGACTGGGATAACAGAAAATGTTAATAATTTCAGCAAATTTCCGAATTCATTTTTGCTGAACACATATATGGTGTTTCAGTCGAATCCACTGCCGCAGCACATTAAATCAGCATCTTCTATAATAAGATCAATTCAGACACTGTCACGTCAAACTCAATATTATCCTCCAGCAATGAGCTTTGCCGAGATGTTCAACACAATGGAAAATTCAAATAATAATTACATTGTAGTTTCGTCCGATGTTCAATACAACAAAGCATCTTTTGAATATCTACCGCTGGATATGAATCAAAGATTCAAAATAATAAGCAGTTCCACAAAACAGGTAATGTTCGAATATTCGGATGACATGCCAATTGCTGTGATGCAGTTGACACGTACATTGACTAATAATCAAGTTCTTTTATTATCGAGTTATGGTGATCAAGGAAAGAATTATCTGGTTCAGCTCGCGGATCATTTCAGTCAAAGGATTAGCAATGTTGACGGTAACGTAGCAATTTTGAGCGGAACCGATTATCCATTGTTCTTTAAAACAACTGAAGCGATTGATAAAATACTCTATACTACAAGAGAAAGCGTACCTATAAAAATATCATGGGATAAATATAAATATGTTTGGCTATTGATTGGATGGATAGTAATAATTGGAATTTCAATTTTACTTTATTTTAGAAGCAGAAGAGGAGTTAGAATTGCGCGCTCATAAAAGTGTAATTTCAATAATAGCATTAATTGCGTTGCTTGCATCAACTAGCAGCGCAAGTGTCTGGCAGCAAAAAGCCAGCAAATATTTCCTTTCTGGTGTACAAACATTCTATTCATCGGAAACCATGTTCAATAGAAATGGAGACAGATTCTTTCTGCCCCAAGGCGGAATTTTCACCAAATATGAAACGAATGTTTATTATGAGTTCGGATTAGAAGATAATATTATGTTCCTATCTAACTTTTTCTTCTATGGACTTAGTTATCGTGACAGTATTGGTGTAATAACTAACGGTGGATTTGGTGATCAAGAAATTGGTCTTCAATTTCAACTAACGAGGGATGCCCCGAGTGCTGCTTTACAATTTTTAGTATCGTTTCCTTTGTACAGTAATCCTGGAGATCCACCACTCGGCAATAGTCAAGTTGATTTTCAAGTTGGAGCGTTGGTTGGATCTCCTTTCGGATTCACCGGAACACAGGGTTTCTGGGAAGTGTTTTTTGCAATCAGAAAGAGATTTGAAGCCCCGTCAGATCAGCTACGTGGCGGATTTACAATCGGGTTAAATATTTCACCCAGAGTGTCGATACTATTAGCAAGCAGCATGATTCTCGGTTTAGGAAATCATGACAAAATTGATTCTACTTTGAGATTCAGTCAGATCTTTGAAAGAAATTTAGATTTTTCACTACTTAAAGTAGAACCAGCATTAATATATAAGTTCAACAAACATTTATCAGGATATGTCGGATTCAGCGTGGACGCCTTTGGACGAGAAGTCGGTGCCGGAAGAGCTTTTAAGCTCGGAATCTGGTACCAGTCATAACCGGGCTTTACAAAATATTCTCTTAAAACAGAGAGTACTCTCGAAAGCTCAAATCGATGAGATCGAAGAGCATGGCAAACGAGAAAATTTATATTTTCCGAAAGTCCTGCTTTTCTATGGGCACATTTCTCGAACGGATTATGAGACATTAATCAGGAGAGAAATACCTGTCCATAAAATTGATTTGCTGAAGCAAGAGATCGATTACGAGCTTCTCGCAAATTTTGATCAAACTTTTTTAAATGACAAACTTGTTGTACCAATTAGAAGGGATGCAAATTCTCTCCTAATTGCGATGGTCAATCCCCTCGATGAGGAAGTGATTAATTATCTCTATGACAAGAGTAAAATGCCCCTGAAAATATATTACGCGACAGATGTTGATATTCAATGGGTGTTAAATAAAGCGTTCGGTCAGGAATTAGCGAGTAGTGCAGTGTACAGCTTATTTACTGAGGATGAAAGAAGTTCTGCAATTGAAACTTTCACAATGCCCCAAACTCTTTCTCTTGCATTACTTGGGACTATTTTCATAATCGGTTTAGCTGTTGAGCCCGGAACGACAATGACAATTCTTATGGCTTTAGTTAACCTGCTTTATCTGTTTTCAATTGGATTCAAATTTGTACTTACGCTGTCAGGTGCCCGATTTGAAATGTATGAAAGTGTTACTCAAGCCGAAGTTAAAGAATTAAGCGATGAAGATCTTCCCATATATAGTATTCTTCTGCCTGTATACAAGGAACCTGAAGTTATTGAAACTTTAATAGCCGCTTTAAATAAGCTCGATTATCCAAAAGAAAAACTTGATATTAAAATTCTGCTTGAGGAAGAAGACTTTGTAACTATAGATACGATAAGAAATTTATCCATTCCTTCGCATTTTGAGTGTATTGTTGTACCAAATATGCAGCCGAAAACTAAACCAAAAGCTTGTAACTATGGTTTAGTATTTTGCCGCGGCGAAATTGTTACAATTTATGATGCAGAAGATATCCCTGAACCAGATCAGCTTAAAAAAGCTCTCGTGGGATTTAAAAAATTTCCAGAAGATATTATCTGTATTCAAGCTCAATTGAATTACTTTAACGCAAATGAGAACTTTTTAACAAGAATGTTTACGCTTGAGTATTCATATTGGTTCGATTACATGCTGCCCGGTATGGATAGACTAAATGTTCCAATTCCTTTGGGCGGAACCAGTAATCATTTTATTAAAGATAAGTTGATCGAACTAAATGCTTGGGACCCGTTCAATGTAACTGAAGATGCAGATTTGGGAATTAGAGCATATGCTAAAGGTTATAAGATTGGTACTATAAACTCAACAACATATGAAGAAGCAATTAAACATGTCGGAAGTTGGATCCGCCAGCGATCTCGTTGGGTAAAGGGATATATGCAGACCTTCCTTGTCCATTTGAGAAATCCACTCCTTCTATTTCAACGTATTGGTGTAAGAGGGATGTTCGCTTTCTTCATGTTCATTGGTGGTACACCTGCAACGTTCTTGATCAATTTACCTCTGTGGATACTTTTTGTGATGTGGCTGATCTTCAAACCCGCTTGGATATCAGACATTTTCCCGGCATGGGTCTTATATATATCATTATTTAACCTCTTGATCGGTAATGCAATGGTTGTCTATATGAATATGCTTGCAGTATTTCGAAGAAGACAATATAATCTTGTAACGTTTGCTTTGCTCAATCCGGCATACTGGATTCTTCACTCTTTGGCAGCATATAAAGCATTATGGCAGCTGATTGTGAACCCATTTCATTGGGAAAAAACTACTCACGGATTAACAACGTATTCAAAACCAGAAATTAAGAGTATGTAAATGGGAATTAAATTACGTGACATCCTTGTCTTTTTCTTTTTCTGGATAGCATTTTTTATAATCGGTGTTTTCTTTTATACCAGCTACAGTTTCTATGCTCAAGAAGGGATATTCCTAATGGAAAAAGCCCAGCTTGCAATGCGTGGTAGTCCACCAAGATTAGAAAATATGGGTTTGATCTATCCACCGCTTCCCTATCTTTTTTATTTGCCTTTATCGATTTCTTCATCGCCGATAGCATCATTAGTGATATCCACATTTTGGGGTTCTTTTTGTGTTGCCCTCTGCGTAAGGTATTTAAGATGGATCCCCGGGAATACGGCAATTAAAGTAGTTGTTACAGTATTATTTTTCTTGAACCCGCTTTTCCTATATGTGATGTTTGCCCAACCAAGCTTAACACTCTATATGGTATTTTTTGTGGTATTCGTTTACTCGTTCTTCAGATTTCACGAAACAAGAATACCATATTATATTGTATTATCGGGTGTAGCATTGGGTGCAATGTCAGGAATTCGATATGATACGTTCTTCTTAACAATGGCATTGATCCCGTTTGCACCATTTTTAATTTCCGAATCTACAGATTTTAACATCGTAAGAATATTTGCGCTTACGATGATGCTAGTTTTACCTACTTTTATTGTTTTGGGATCGTGGATTTATCTTAATTGGATTTTTACCGGCGAACCATTTTACTTTTACTTCAGTCCGTATTCGTATTTCAAACAAGTTTCCAGTGAAATGGCTCTCCGTCCTGAACTCTTCGATGCAAAAGGAGACGTAATAAAATCAATATGGGTTGTTCTTAAAATGGCATTTCTCGCATTCCCTGCATATTTCTTTGTATTGCCAACTATTAGAACAGTAACTCTTTTTGTTGCCGCAATAGCTCCAATAATTCTTCAGATAATAATTGTCTTTTTAGGAATTTCAGCTCTCTCTATCAGCTGGTTTGCAGTTCTAATTCCAATTAGTATAATTATTGTCTACTACTTTGTGAATTCACCTAATTATCAACCTGTTTATGGCGGATTGATCTCAGTGCTGATGTTTGTATCTTTATTCTTTGGATATTATTCCTTATCAAATTCAGTTGATTTCACTGAAGTTAATTTTACAAGAGCATTGAAAGGTGAACAAGTTCAAGATTTGTTTGAAGAGGAGCTTAATGTAGCTAAATTCTTGAAGCAGAATACAACTGAAAACAGTAGAATTTTAATAGATGATGCAGTCGGCTATCCTATTGTATGCTTTTACAATAATCCAAAACAGTTCTTCTTACCCTATCAGCATGATTATTTAAGAGCATTACAGCAGCCAGCGTTTAAAGTGGAATATATTGTAGTACCAAAACCAGAAATAACTGCTACTGGATTCGATCAATTGACAGCTATGTATCCTGATGCATTTGAACAAGGTTTTGATTATACTACACTTGTGTATCAGACTTCAAAATGGAGAGTCTATAGGTCTTCAGTAACAGAATCAAATTTATCTTATGAGGGACAATGAGCAATCATAAAATTTTAATCGTAGACGACAATCCCCTTGTCGTTAAAATGCACTTGCATTATTTGAAACGTGCCGGCATGGATGCCGATACAGCACCGAATGGTAAAGAGGCAAAATCAAGAATTTCAGATAATCAATATGATTTAGTTATTCTCGATTTGATGATGCCGGAAGTCAGCGGATTTGAAGTGTTAAAATTCCTCCGCACAAGCCAAAAAAATTCATCTGCGAAAGTAATTGTAGCTTCAGCACTGAATGACAAAGAAGTAGTTGAACTCGTTTTTCAGCTCGGTGCGAATCACTTTATTACTTCTCCGGTTTCGTATCAATCATTAATTGAGAAAGTTAACTCAGCATTAAAGGGAGAATAAAGATTCTCCCTTTTTAAATTTGGGGTAATTCAAAATTTTATTGTTGTTTATCACCAAAACAAACTCCCATTTTTCATTTAAATCCTCAACAGCTTTCAGTACATCAGAAATTTTTCCTCGAATGATTTTCTCTTTCTCGGTTGTTAAATCGCAAGCGAGAGAAATTTGAATATCTTCTCCAAAAACTTCTTTGACATCCCCGAGCAATTGCCTGAGACGATAAGGAGTCTCCATGACGGCAATTGTTTTTTTAATTTCTTGTAATTTTTTAAGTTCACTAATTCTTTTTTCTTTCTTGGGAGAAAGCCATCCGGCATGGTAAAACTTGCTTACGTCAAATCCCGATGTGATTAGAGATGGAATTAGTGAATCAACTCCTGGAATTGGTGAGATTGTTATACCATTTTCTATTGCAAGTGAGATAAGATAATGACCCGGATCGGAAAATATTGGTGTTCCTGCATCGGAAATTAGCGCACAATTATTGTTATGCAAAAGTTCTCGGATTATATTCGGTGCGTTCTCTTTTTCATTGTGCTCATTGAGCAGATAAATTTCCTTCTCGAGATTTAGATTCCTTAGGATTCGTTTACCAAATTTAAATTCTTCACAAACAAGGAAATCAACCTCGGAAAGTACACGTCTTGCCCTGAAGGTTAAATCATTAAGATTTCCAATAGGTGTAGCAATGATAAAAAGTGTACCAGTCAAAAGATGCTTAATCGAGTATATTTATCCAGCCGTATTCGTCTTCAGATTTTCCATAGTGCATTGAAGTAATGATGTCGAATAAGTATTGACTCCATTCGCCAATTTCATTGTTATTTATAGAGATCATTTTTCCTTTATAGCTCAATTTTCCAACAGGCGAAACAACAGCGGCGGTACCGGACCCAAAAACTTCCTTAAGAGTACCTTTAGAATGAGCTTCATAGACTTCATCAATAGAAATTCTTCTCTCGGTCACTTTCATCTTCTCATGTTTTGCAATTTTAATAATTGAATCACGAGTAATGCCTGGAAGAATTGTTCCCTCAAGCGGCGGAGTAATTAATTCATCTCCAATACGGAAGAAAATATTCATTGTACCGACTTCTTCTATCCATTTTTTCTCGACAGCATCAAGCCAGAGCACTTGAGTAAAGCCCTTCGACTTAGCTCTTTCAGCGGAAAAGAGACTTGCAGCATAATTTGCTGGGGTTTTCAAATCACCTAATCCGCCGGGGGCAGTTCGAGAATGCTCTTCCTCGACAAGAATTTTAACTGGATTGAATCCCTCTGCGTAGTAAGAACCAACAGGACTTAAGACGATAAACATCGAGAAAGTTTTGGAAGAACGAACTCCAAGCGCATTATCACGGGCTACGACCAATGGTCGAATATAAATCGATGTTCCGATTGAACTTGGATGCCATTCTCTTTCGATCAAAAGAAGCTCTTTTAAG
>JAHJVF010000158.1 GCA_018828505.1 Bacteroidota bacterium
AGTATCTACTAGGTCTTGTTAGAGTTATTTTAATTTTATATTTTATAGAGTAAAATAATTCCTTGGAGTAGTATGAAGTATATAATTATAACATCAATTAGTTTTCTCATCCTCATAAACTTAAGCTGTAAAGACAAGGGAGTAAATCCGGGAGACAACTATCCGCCCGGTTATCAGCACGACATACCTTGGCCCTCGTTAGCAGATTCACCTTGGCCGATGAATCATGGTAATCCGCAAAATACTGGAAGAAGTAGATTTAAAGGTCCTACCGAAGGAATATTGAGTGCACGAATTCCTGCACAAGATATGGAATCTGCCGTTGTTATAGGAAAAGATTCTACGATATATTTTAATTCATCACGGCCAGGATATTTATTTGCCGTTAAATATAATGGAATTGTGAGTTGGTCATACAAATTAGTTTCAGTTTCGCCAACTACACCGCTCATAACAAGCGATGGAACAGTTATTACCGCAAATGGAACAAGACAGTTAATTGCTGTAGATAAAAATGGAAACACAAAATGGACTTACACTTCAAATAATTTAATTTTTCATCTTGGGATAAACATTGACAAAGAAGGAACAATATATTTTTTGGATGCTTCTTCAACATTAAATGCCGTAAACAAAGTTGGCCAATTAATATGGCAACTTACTGATAACAGATTCTATACCGGACAAGCTTCAGCTCCATCATTTTCGCCCGATGGAAAAACATTATATGTTCAAGGTAAAACCGTTTCATTGTTAGCCGTTGATATTGATTCAAGAACAGTAAAATGGACATATGGAAATAATTATCTTTTAAGTTCTCCTGTAATTGATGCACAAGGTAATATTTATATTATTCCTGCAGTAAATAATAAAGAGAATAATATTGTTTATTCGTTAAAACCAAACGGTACACTACGTTGGAAATATGAGCTTGGAGTAATAGCAGTGTATAATTATTTATATAACATGGAACCTACGATAGATAAATACGGAAACATTTATTTAGGTGCTGATACATTGTATTCAATTACATATGATGGAAAATTGCGCTGGAAATTAGGATTTGGTGGTTTTGGTATAAGCAGTCCTTTAATATCTGATGTTGAGGGTAATATATATTTAGGTTTAGCAAAAGGTCTTTACAACATTAAAATAACCAAAGTGAGTTCTAATGGTAATATATTATTTGAGGTCCTAATTAATGATGAAAGAGTTATGGGATATTCTCCAGCAATATCTGAAAATGGTCTTTTATTTTTTCCAACATTTCGTTCTAATAATATTCTCGTTATAAAATGAGATAGGAGGTTTTATGATTAATAAATGTTTTATATTTTTATTCTTATTTTGCTACAGCTTAATATATTCACAAGAAGAGAAAGCTGCACCAGTTGAGATTTTTCTTGGTATTGTAACAAATGATGGTGTAATGGCATCGAATGATTTTACATTTTATTTAAATGCGTTAAGCGTGGTTTACAAAGGCATATTAAATCCAGACTATACTGCTACCTTTAACCAATCAAATAATTACAATAATGCATTTTGGAAGCCACCATTATCAAATCAGCATCAAAATGACTGGGGTGGATTCGACGCTGGCCTTTACCAAGGAGACCCGTGGCCTTACCAGGCAATAGCATTTGGTCTTTACAAAATGACTACAAACGAGAGTGATTCATATTTTTATTTAGATTATCGTGATACACGCTACGGAAGGTATGACCTATTCCTACCTCCATCATACGGACATGATGCTGATATTTGGATAAAATATAACTCCGACGAAGATAAATTTTACATAAATTCGAAAGGTGATTTTACGTATGATCCAATAACTAATGGTCAATTACTGAGTATTTGGGATATTAAAAGAAAAGGTTCTCCCTTACCAGATTCATTCCCTAATTACTGGCAAAACTGCTTAGTAAGCATCAGCAACATAAATAACCGTTCGCAGCTTGTCTGGGGTCCTAGTCCTAATTTTTCTAATATTCAAAAATATAAGGTCTATCGTCTAAAAGGAGATCCCTCAGTAAATATTGAAAATGAAAGTCTCTATACCTGGATTGGCGAAACCAATGATCAATTATTCGATTTTATCGATCAAGGCGTTATAGTAGACGACAGTTATACAAATACTTTTAATTATTTTGTCAAAGCATCAAACACAGCTGGTAATTCAAGTAGAACAAATATAGTTTCAACAATTGGCAGATTTGAATGGCTCACAAGTTTATCAATTACAGAAAGTGAAGGTAGTCCAAGAATCGTATGGATTCCGTATAGTTTTTCTAACGGTAACGCAGATTACTATAAAGTGGAACGAAGCATTAATACGATGGGAGGAGGTCCAACAACATTTTCTGTAATATCAACAGTGAATGAAACAGAGTTTACGGATTATGATATAGGAGTCGGTTCACCATGGAAAGTATATTATAGAGTACAGGCATATAAAAGTTCACAACAATCATCATACACAAACACCGTAGAAATAGGTGCTTCTGGATTTCAGAAGGGAAGTGAATTGAAAGAAGTTAAAACAATCTCAGCAAAAGTTTTAGAATTACATCAAAACTTTCCAAATCCATTTGGCAAAGCCACCCCTTCGGGGCAATCCTCAACAAATATCAAATTCCACCTGCCCGCCTCGTCAGTAGCAAATAAGCTGGCGGGAGTTCCAAGTACCAGTCATATCACACTGAAAGTTTATGATATAATCGGTAGAGAAATAGCAACGCTTATAAACCAAGAGAAATTCGCTGGAGTGCATGAAGTAACATTTGATGCATCACGACTTGCAAGCGGAATTTACTTCTACCAGCTTCAAGCTGAAGAATTCCAACAGACAAAAAGAATGATTCTGATCAAATAACAACACGGTATTTTTTATGTGTTGTTAGAGTTATCTATAATTTTTATTTTAGAGAGTAAAATAATTCTTAGGTGCAGTATGAAGTATATAATTATAACATCAATTAGTTTTCTCATCCTCATAAACTTAAGCTGTAAAGACAAGGGAGTAGACCCTCAAGACAATTACCCACCGGGTTATCAGCACGATATCCCATGGCCAAGCTTAGCAGATTCACCCTGGCCGATTAATCATGGTGATCCACAAAGTACAGGAAGGAGTAAATTTATCGGACCTCGTTTAGGCATTCTCGATAAGATTGTAGCAACTCCCGAACTACAAACTGGTATTGTGATAGGACCTGACTCTACTATTTACTTCACTTCTTCAGACTTTAATTCAGCCGTCGCTGGTTTATATGCTTATTATCCGGATGGGAGACTAAAGTGGAAGTTTAATACAATGCATTGCTGGGCAACACCAATTGTTGTCAAAGATGGCACAATATATTTCAGGGATGCATTTAAAGTATATGCAGTAAATCCAGATGGAGCGTTAAAATGGGTGTATGATATAGGCGGTACAGGCGGCGCAGCAGTTCGTTCTTTAACTATAGGGAAGGATGGCACAATTTATTTTTTGAACTTCAATTTTAACTTAAATGCACTTAATCCTGATGGCACCAAGAAATGGTCATTAAATGATACAAGATTTCCGGCCAATTTTTTAAATGATTTAGTATTTTCTCCAGATGGAAAGACAATCTATACGGCTGGTTATAGTGATGCGGTTGTTGCAGTAGATGTAATTGAAAAAAAGATAAAATGGACTTTTGGTAAAACTGTAGCAACGTTTGCCCCAATAGTCGACTGTAATGGTAATTTATATTTCAATGCGAAGACAGATAACGGAGAAATTTATTTTTATTCACTAAGAGAAGATGGAACAGTAAGATGGGAGTTTTTAACAAATAGTTTAATTGATTATGGAGCCACAATCGATAAAAATGGAAATATCTATTTTGCAAAGGATAATCTTTTTTCGCTGGATTATAATGGCAGCTTAAGATGGAAATTGCCGTTGGGAGATGAAATAGATTGTAGTTTAATATGTGATGCAGAGGGTACTATTTATGCTGGACTTTGGAA
>JAHJVF010000159.1 GCA_018828505.1 Bacteroidota bacterium
GTATTTCTGCGTTCACCCCGTTAGATAAACATATATGAATAACATTATCTCTTTCATAAGCAAATATCTAACGGGGTGAATTGGCGAAATCTGCCTGCCCGCCATGTTGCTTCTCGTGGGGCAGGTAAACAGGCGAGCGTAATCTGGATGGGGGCCGGGCAGGTTTCTCGTCTACCTGCCTGTCTACCGCCAGGTAGAGCGGTAGACAGGTAAGTGTAGAAGTTGGGTTAACTCAAAACATCAAAGAAAATTTTTACATCAACGGCGATAATTATTATGGCAAATAGAATTTTAAGTTTTCTATTTTGAGAGAAATAAGAATAGTCAGCACCTTTCCCGGCAGATATGATCGCACCGATACCAGCGGGAATTCCTGCAAGAAGAAAGACAAATCCAAATGTATATTCCGGCAAGTTAGATCTTTGCATACCCGAAATTATATAAGAAATAGCAGCAGCTAAGGCAGAAAATATAATAATCAAATTACTTGTACCGATCGCTTTCTTGAACGGTAATTTAAAAATATAATGAAGAATCGGGACTGCAATTATCCCGCCCCCCAATCCCGCAAAAGCTGAAAGTGATCCAACCATTCCCCCAAATATAGGAGCAAGCCAGTAAGAGTATTTTGCGGGTTTCTCATCCTCCAATTCTTTTAGACCATTTTTCATAAATAATCTTACTGTAATTAAAATCAGAATGCAGCCAAATATTAACTTTAGAGTTTTGGGCGGTAAGTTCACGGCAACAAAAGATAAAGAAGAGCCGGCAATTACGGCAAAAATTCCAAATAGTATTCCTATCTGTATATTCAGATTCTGATTTTTAAAATGCCGATATGTTCCGGCAGATGAAGCGATAGCGGAAGCGAAAAGACTTGTCCCGATCGCAAGTAATGGAATTAGCTCATTTGAAAATCCGTGAAGCTTAAAGAGAAATAAAAAAGCCGGCACCATGATTACACCGCCTCCCAATCCAAAAGCTCCGGCAACAAATCCAACGATCAAACCGAGAATTAAGTAAGCGGCAGCAACAAATATTTCCATTAATTTACAGTCAGAAGTTTAGAATAAACTTTTGTGTTTTTTAATATTTTAACTGTCTCGATCAATTGATGATCGGTATTCATTAGAATTTTAATTTTTCCATTTTCACCATTCAAATGACTTGCTAACTCCGATAAAAGGATCCAATATATCTCGTCAGAATTATGGTCGATTTCTGAACTAATTGAGAGTTTATTTTTAATCTTTAGTGACTTAAGCTCGGCTAAACTTGTAGTAAGTCGCTTATCTTTCTCGGCAAGCTCAATTATCTCATCGAGTTCACTTTCAAATTTGGATTTATGCTGGACTTTGTATTCAGTTATATATTTTTTGAAACCAGAAAGCAGTAT
Organism: Bacteroidota bacterium; assembly: GCA_018828505.1. GTDB lineage: Bacteria > Bacteroidota > Ignavibacteria > Ch128b > Ch128b > JAHJVF01. The sequence continues at coordinate 1,397 of JAHJVF010000159.1, forward strand.
TTCCTTGGTTAGGTTTTCCAGATTAACATTTGGATGATCTATCAAATATTTTGCTGCAAATTTGAAAAAGATCGCCCGTTTAAGGAAATCTTGTGAAATGTGTGATAATTCCGGATTAGGAAGAACAGTGTCTGGAGTTACACCACCAGCCTCTTGAACAATTCGGTTATTCTTTGTCTTGAAAATTTTCTTTACCGAGTCTTCAATTAATAAAATTACACCTTTTGATTTGGACGAGTAATCGAATTTCTGGATGCACCTCCCAGAAGGAGTAAAATACTTGGCGGTTGTCAACTTAAGTATAGATTTATATGGGAGCGGAATAATAGATTGAACTAACCCTTTCCCGAATGTTCGATTCCCTGTAATTATGCCTCTATCCAAATCCTGAATACAACCTGCAACAATTTCACTCGCACTTGCAGAATTCTCATCGACTAAAACTGCAAGAGGAATTTTATGAATGATGGGAATCTCAGTTGAAGTATAAGCTTTATTAGACTCGCTCGATCTCCCTTTCATTTCGACTAATTTTTCACCTGGTTCAACGAATTTTTCCAGGACTTCAACTGCACTTTGCAGCAAACCGCCGGGATTTGTGCGAAGGTCTAAAATTACATAGTTAACTTTACCCTTTTCCTTCAATGAATTGAATGCCAGTTTTATTTCTTCTCCGGCTCTTCTCGAGAAACGATCAAGTTTTAGATATAGAATTCCATCTTCACCAGGAATGAAATCAGCATAGGATAAATTTTTAACCTGAATTTCTTCTCGAATTAAATGATACTCGATTGGCTGTGCTTCGTTTCCTCGCTTGATTTTGAAATGCACTTCCGTACCGGGTTCACCTCGAACCCAACTGCTTATATCGTCATAATTTTCTCGATTAACCGGAATACCATTTATTTCGATAATTACATCTCCGACTTTAAGTCCCTGCCTCTGAGCAGAATATCCTGCCATAACTTCTGTTACTGTAATTTCATCTTCCTTAAGTCCGATCAGAATACCAACTCCGCCATATTTCCCTGTTGTAAGTAAATCAACTTCTCCCTTCTTGCTTTCATCGATGAATACAGAGTAGGGATCGAGAGTTTGGAGCATCCCCTTCACACCGCTTTGCATGAACTTTTCATGAGAAATTTCATCGACATAGTTTAATGTAACCTCGCGATAAACTTTACCAAATATTTCTATGTTTTTATTGATCTCAAAATAGATATCACCGCTAGCGATAAAAAATCCGGCGGAAAAGGTAAAAAGAAATATTGATAATATTATAACACTAATTCGTTTCATTGCTTTTTTATTCCATTTCTCATTTTTCGTTCAACAATTTGCACTATCTCATTATGAATTTTTTCGACACTTCTGTATCCGTCAATAACGTGTACTCTTTGAGGTTCTCGTTCGCTGATCGCAATATATCCTTCACGGACTCTATCGAAAAATTCTATTCCTGTGGACTCTATCCGATCATGACTTTTTTGATTTGCCATTTGCCGATTCAGAGCTTCATCATATTCAATGTCAATAAAAAATGTAAGATCAGGCAGACAACCGTCAATTGCGATTTTGTGCAGAGTATTAATATCCCCAGGGGAAATCGCTCTGCCTGCCCCTTGATATGCTGTGGTTGAATCATGAAATCGATCCGATATTACAATGTACCCTTCTTTCAATTTGGGAAGAATTAATTCCTGCACTAATTGAGTACGGCTGGCACAAAAAAGAAAGATCTCACATTCACGAACCATTTCAAGATTCTGTTTTGAGAGAAGAATTTTTCTGATTGCTTCAGAAACCTTTGTACCGCCCGGTTCTCTGACGACAATGACTTTTTCTCCCCTATCCAAGAAATATTTTTCTAAATGTTTAACATGAGTCGATTTGCCAGAGGCATCTATTCCTTCAAAAGTGATGAACATATTATTTCCGGATGATAAGGTTAACGGTTGCTGGTGTAGTTTCAACTAATTCCGTTCCAATCGGGATCACCACACTTGGTTTCACAATATTTGTTGAATCAAGGTTAATGTTATTTAAATCCACAAACGCTTTTATTGAATCGTTTGTAAGCTCTGTTAATATTTTAATTCCTCCCCGGAGTTTTACATCAATAATATTCGGGATTACCACAACATGTTTTCCTTCGGGAGGATTGATCAGTCCAACTGGAATCGATTCAAATTCTTTATCGGCGATTTGCTCAACTTTAAAACTGACCTTTATCGGAATTTTCTCATAAATGAGTGTATTGATCATCGTGTCTTGCAGAGAAGTTGTTATCTCAACATCTTCTGACAGATTGTAAAGAATAATTTCATTAGTGAAAATAGAATCTATCTTAGCTATGTTTTTACTTGAGCCTTTGATAATGATCTCACTAGGTGAAACAAAAATTTGAGAAACACTGGTGTAACCATTTTTAAAAGTTAATTTTAGCTTAGGAATAACTTTTATCTTTTTCTCATAAGACCGTTTAAGCGTCAATAAAATTGTTTCAGGTTTAACGTCAAGAATTTCAATATTCGGAAGCAGATCAAATTGTTCTGGGTTAAACTTTGACAATTGAATAACGGAATTATTCTGATATTGGCTTAAATCAACGATAACTTTTTTGTTTCTGTCTAATTTTGTCCTTAATAAATTCCATCCCGAAGATTTGATCTTCATTCTAACTTCCGAGGGGATATCTTCATCAACAGATAAGTCTGCCGTCGTTGAGGATATTTGCAGAGGCAATCGAATATTTATCACAAACTCGCCACTGAAGGTTACTGCACTCCAGAGTATAGCGGATAAAAATAGAAACGCAATTGCAATAAAAATTTGATTTTTTTTCATAAAAAAACTCCACCAAATAGTGGAGTTCTAAGATAAGCGTTAATACAGAAAAATGCTATTTCAGATTTTTGAAATACTCTAATAAAAGGGACCTATTTGCTCTCGAAATTTCACGCCCTTGAATTGGGAAGCCCGGTGTTTTTCGTGCTAATCTTCTTAGTTCCTCCACTGACATTGTTAATATATCATGAGCCAAACCTGTACTATCAAATTCAATTTCTGCAGTCTTCAATTCTGAATCGAACAATTCATCCTCAACAGCTTTTTCTTTTTGAGGACGTTTTTTCTTTTCAACATGCGGTTCACTTTTTTGCTTTCCCTCTTCTATAATAAAATCAATTTGATCATCGGGACGCGGTATGACGTGGATTGATACTAATTGTCCTACTCGTTGAGCTGCAGCTGCACCAGCATCAACAGAAGCTTTAACGGCAGCAACTTCGCCAACAATCTTGATCGTAACTAACGCACCTTTAACTATTTCTTTACCGATAAGCTTAACGTTAGCAGTCTTTGTCATAGCATCGGCTGCTTCAATAGCAGCAACTAATCCCTTAGTTTCAACTAATCCAAGAGCTAAATCCATGGAAACTTATAAATATTTTATTTTGGTCTTTTGGGTAAAATTAATTCGACATCTGAATGAGGACGCGGAATTACATGGACTGAAACAAGTTCACCAACTCGTTGAGCGGCGGCGGCACCAGCATCTGTCGCAGCTTTAACTGCTCCGACATCGCCACGTACCATAACTGTTACGTAACCACCACCAATAGTTTCTTTTCCGATAAGCTCTACCTTTGCAGCTTTAACCATTGCATCGGCGGCTTCAATTGAACCGACAAGACCTTTTGTTTCAATCATGCCAAGTGCATCAAGTGTCATATTTATGCTCCGAATTTTATGAAAATATAGCTAAGCATTGTTTCTTTGTCAATTAAAATTCTATGTTTTTTTATATTTTTTCTACGGGCAAATCTATTAGGATTTTTGGGAAACGGTATCAATTAGTACGCAATCTCGTTTTCATCTCCTTTTAAGCTCGATCAGAATGAATCCGAGTGGTTCGAGATCAACTATTTTATTTGCTGGTCTTCCCATCCGGATTTCATCAAACTTGAACTTCCTCCCAATTGCTCCATCGAAATTAAAAGACATATTTTTGAACTCATCAGGCAAGAAGTTAAGATCAACAGACTTTGTACTATTCGAAAAATTGAAAACACTCAAGACAATATTTTCCTGATCATTTCGAATATAGGATAAAATTCTTTCTCCTAGATCTATCGGAATAAATGATCCATAGACTAAACCTGAATTTCTTTTTCTAAATGAAACTAATTCTTTATGAAACTTAAAAAAATCATTTGATTCGAATATTTTGCTCCAGCCTAATTCGCTTTTTTCAAAGAGAGATGCAAAATTTGTTTCACCGATTTCCTGACCATTGTGAATTAGCGGGACACCTGGTAAAGTAAACACAACTGCCGAAGTAATTAATGCTCCATCATCTCCAAAAATTTTCGCAGCTCGCTGTTTATCATGATTTTCATTAAATCTCATTCTGAGTGAGTTCATTGGAAACATGTACGATTCATTCATTAAAACATCAATTATCAAGGACGGTTTTCGAGTACCGGCGAGAATACTGTAAAAATTATCATAAACATTCCAGGAATAGGTCATATCAAAAGCCAATAAATGATGCTCCGGTAAAGTCCCTTCAGATAGAATGAAAATTGGTTTGATTTGATCCAATTCTTTTCGAGCGGTTTCCCAGAATTCTGTCGGAACAAGTTCGGACACATCGCATCGAAAACCATCTATATCGAACTCTGTGATCCAGTACTTCAGCATCTCTATCATATATTTTTGTAATTCCTCAGAATCATAATTGAAATCCGCTACATCACTCCAATCCGAATTTGGGGGGATAATCTCACCATCTTTATTTTTTGAGTACCACTCTGGATATTTCTTTATTAAAGAATTATCCCATGCGGAATGATTCAGAACAACATCAACTATTATTTTAAAACCTAAATCATGTGCTCTTTGTATAAATTCTTTCAGGTCATCTGAAGAACCATATTCCGGGTTTATTCCATAAAAATCTTTTACCGAGTAAGGACTTCCTAAGCTCCCTTTTCGCTTTATTTCACCAATTGGATTGATCGGCATCAACCATAGAATTGTTACTCCAAGATCCTTTAGTTGACCTAACCGTGAAGTAATTCCCCTGAAATTTCCCTCTTTTGAAAATACTCTTGGATAAATTTCGTAAATGATTCCTTCTTTGATCCATTTTTCAGAATGCCGAGCTGTCATTTCAGCGAATTTTGTTTTTAAAAGATCTTCGGGAACTGAGTATTCTGCGATTCGAATTGGTTTGTAAATTCCTCCGGGTCCACCATGATCATCCACTAAAATGGTGACTTTGTTTTCACCCACTTGTACGTAATTAGTGATATCAAAATAAAAGCTTTCACTGTATCCGATATGATTACCCACTAGTTTTCCATTTATCCAAATTGTAGCATCATCATCAATCGCATCGCACTTTATTGCAACTTTTTTTAGTAGTTCTTCAATTCTAAATTTATTGAAGTACCAAACCCAACCGTCGTATTCATATCCTAATGTACTTTCCCAAAAAGAGGGTACTTCCATTTCAATTAAATCGTGCTCAACAATTTTTTCGAACCATCTTTCATTTATTCCTAATTTGTTAGGATCGACTTTTATTTGCCAGCCTTTGTTCAATTCAAGCTCCCAAAATTTTACCTGTGCATTGCATGATGTAAATAATAAAAAAAATGTTAGAATGAAGTGAATTCTCTTAATTTTTCTTTTGTTCATCTAAATAATCCTGTAGGATTGTTGCGGCTGAAAATTTATCCACGAGTGATTTATCTTGCCTTTTTTTCTTTGATCCAACTGCTTCAATTATTTTACTTTGAGCAACGTAGGATGTGAGACGTTCATCTCTTTTAATAATTTCGACTTGTATTTGTCTCTCAAGTTCAGTTATGAATTCATCCACTACACCGCATAGCCTCGACATCGTACCATTCATATTTAATGGATATCCTACCAAAATCGTATTGACATTGTAGGAATCAATAATCTTTAAAATCTGCATGATTGAATTATTGGAATTTGAAATAGTTTCAAGAGTTGTTGCAAAAATATTAGTAGGATCACTAACCGATAGGCCGATTCTCTTTTCACCATAATCGATCGAAAGAATTCTACTTGACATAGTTAAAGAAACCTTTCAATTAGTCTCCTCAAATCTTTCGACTATATCGATACCCTTAATTTTTTTTAATCGTTCGATGATCCTTGTCAAATGCTCAAGATCTTTAACTTGAACGCTAATTGTTCCATAAAATATGGAATGATGAGTCTTGATACTTATACCTTTAATATTCGTGTTGTAAGTATTTACAATCGTTTGAGAAATTTCATTAAGCATGCCGGGGGTATCTTCTCCCAAAACTTTGATGCCGGCGATAAAAAATGACCCGTTTGTTTCAGGCCAGGAAACGTCCATGATTCTACTATCGTAGAGTTTTGAGAGTCTTGCAAAATTTTTGCAGGTTGTACGATGAATTTTAACTCCTTCCCCACGCGTAACAAAGCCAATAATTTCATCGCCGGGTACAGGATTGCAGCATCGAGCAAAGTTGTGGAGAACGTTAATCTTATCACCTTGAATTAAAACACCACCGGTAGCTCCCCGTGCGGTGTCTGCAAATTTATCGAAAGTGAATTCCTCTGCGGCTTTTTGAGTTGAATCTTTTTCTGGTAATTCTGTTTTACTTTCAAACACTTTTTCTGCCGGGAATCGCCCATTACCGACTGCTTTATAAAGTTCGGTCAGATTATCAAATTTATAACTGCGTGCAAGTTTCAACAGATCATCATTATTAATATGGAGCTTTGCTTTCTTCATTGATTTTTCAAGAAGAGATTTACCCTCTTCAATAAAACGATTTTCCTCTCTTCTGATCCATTTACGAATACTTGTTCTTGCTTTGTGGGTGACGACAAATTTTTCCCACCCACGGTTTGGTGTTTGATTTTTAGAAGTTATTATTTCCACCTGATCCCCACTCTTTAACAGAGTATCAAGCGGAACAATCTTACCATTTACTTTTGCACCAAGGCAATGAGACCCAACATTTGAGTGAATTTCGAATGCGAAATCTACCGGAGTCGACTTTGATGGGAGTACTTTCAGATCACCCTTCGGAGTGAAAACATAAATTTCATCCTGATAAAGATTCAGCTTAAAGCTTTCAATAATATCTTTTTGTGCCTCTTCCCTGCTGGCAACATTTTCGAAAATATCACGAATCCAGTCTACCCACTCATCAAGTTCCTTGCTCGAAGCTTTGTAGCTATCTTTGTATCTCCAGTGGGCTGCAACTCCGCGTTCAGATACTTCGTGCATTTTTCTTGTCCTTATTTGAATTTCCACCATTCTGCCGAACGGCCCAATTACAGTTGTATGTAAAGACTGATAATTATTTTTCTTCGGAAGTGCGATGTAGTCATGCAATCTATCAGGAACCGGAGTATAAATTTGAGTGATAATACCAAGAACGTTGTAACATTCGTAAATGTTTTCTGTTTCAAGTATAATTCTTATGGCGAAAAGATCATATATCTCGTCAAATGAATGGACTCGAGTCATCATTTTTCGATATATGCTGTAAAAATGTTTCGGTCTGCCACCAATTTCATATTCAATTTCTTCCGTGTCTAGTTTGTTCTTAATCGGATCGATAATTTTTTTGATGTAACCTTCCCGCTCACGCCTTTTATCGCGTAATTTTTTTCGAATATTTTCATAAGCATTTGGCTCAAGATATTTAAATGCGAGGTCTTCTAACTCCCATCTAACTTGAGCAAGACCAAATCGATGTGCAAAAGGAGCATAAATCTGTAAAGTTTCCTTAGCGATTCTCCTTTGCTTATCCGGTGATACAAACTCAAGAGTACGCATATTATGAAGACGGTCGGCAAACTTAACAAGGATAACGCGAATGTCTTTAACCATAGATAATAAAAGCTTACGGTAGTTTTCAGCCTGACTTGCATCGTGCTCCTTGATGACTCCCCCCATTTTTGAGACACCATCAACAATCTCGGCAATAGTTGGATTGAACTCCTTTGCTAAATCTTCAGGTGCAAACTCTGTGTCTTCCAAAACATCATGCAGCAATGCTGCAACAACCGAATGATCATCTAATGGAATCTCTTCGACTATTATCATTGCTACACCGAATGGATGATCGAAATATGGCTCACCTGATGCACGTAAATCGTTTTTATGTGCTTCGATGCTGAATTCAAACGCTTTTTTAATCAATCGTTCATCAACTGAACGCAGATTTTTCTGGCATCTGCTCAAGAGGTGATCCAACATCTTTTTCTGCTTAGTATTTAGCATAAATTCATAATCTTTGGTATAAATATACTAAGGGTTTAACTAAAATCAATAGAGAAGATGTGCTGAAGGAAAATTTAAATTTTATGTAATTAATTAGTAGCTTAACGCCTAAATCTTGACCAGAAATGGCAAAATATTTTTGTAGTTAATAATGTTAAATTCCGTCCGCCACGGCGGACAGATTACAACGGTTGGCGCGACCCGCAATAATCTGTGCTACAATATTTTTTCCTCTTTGGTTGTGGAGCGTCCACGTTATGAAGTTATTTTTATAATTATTTGAGTAAGCAAGTTAAAAAGCTATTTCTATAATTACTTTATCACTTACCGTCAGATTTATCTTACGGAATAAGGAAAGAGAATAAAAAACTATTGGCTTTCCAAAGGATCCTTAGGATAGCCACATAATAAAACTCAATTATAAATTTAGGGAGATAACTCATGAGCTGGGTTAGAGTTTGGATACATCTCGTATTCACAACAAAAAACAGAGAACCATTTATTCACACCAATATTAGAAAAGAAGTCTTTCAACACATCAAGCAAAATGCCGCCGCAAAAGGGATTTGGGTGGATTGCATAAATGGAGATTCGGAACATGCACATTGTCTTTTTTCACTTAATAAAGATCAGACTATTAGTAATGTTACAAAATTGATTAAAGGAGAATCTTCTTTTTGGATTAATAAAAATAAGTTAGTCACAGGTAAATTTATTTGGCAGGATGACTATTGGGCAGTAAGTGTTAGCGAAAGTCATCTAGAAACTGTCAGACGTTATATTCATAATCAAGAAGAGCATCACAGAACAAAATCTTTTTCTGAAGAAATAGATGAGTTTATGAAGAAGTACGGGTGGAAATATATTAAA
>JAHJVF010000160.1 GCA_018828505.1 Bacteroidota bacterium
CTGATAACCTCGAGCAGTTGATATTTATTTATGGGACAGCCGCGAAGTTCAAAATCGACAGATACGTGATTTGAAATTGGTGTTGATGTGCTCAATGTTTCGATGAATTTTGGATTTGCATAAACAATATTTGTGAATTCTCTCACATCTTTAAAATTTCTTAATGCTTGAATACCACCTGCAGTTGCGCAAGCTCCAATTGTAACAAGGAATTTTGATTGACGGCGAACTTTATGAATACGCTCGGCATCGTGAGGAGTGGTAATTGAACCTTCCACAAGCGAAAGATCATACGGACCCTTAGCTACAGCTCGTGAAGCTTCAGGAAAATTTGCAATATCGATTGCGCCAACCACACTGAGCAATTCGTCTTCACAATCAAGTAAGCTTAACTGGCAGCCATCACATGATGCGAATTTCCATACAGCCAGCTTAGGTTTACCTTTTTTAGTCATATCAGAACTCTCTTTTTCCAAAAATATTTTGTATTTGATCGTAACGGAAAACCGGACCGTCTTTGCAAATAAATTCCGTTCCATATTGACAATGTCCGCATAATCCTATACCGCATTTCATGTTTCTTTCCATTGAAAGATAAATATTTTCGAGTGCGATACCGCGTCTTGTTAATTCAGTTATAGTATATCTCATCATGATTTCCGGTCCGCAGATCATCGCGGTAGTATTGATTGGATCAAATGGTGCACGGGGTATTAGCCTTGTTACTACACCTACGTTTCCGTTCCACGCTCGTGTTGCTCTATCCACTGTTACGTAAATATCTATGTCGAGTCTTGATTTCAACTTTTCAATTTCTTTGCGGAATAGAATATCTTGTGGAGTTCTTGTTCCGTAGAGAAGAATAATTTTTCCAAAATATTCTCTCTTCGACAGTATCTGATAAATGGCAGGTCTCAAAGGTGCTAATCCGATTCCTCCTGCAATAAGCAGAACATCATTCCCTTCAGCTTCTTTCACAGGCCAGTTTGTTCCGAATGGTCCACGAACTCCGATCACATCGCTTCGTTTTAGTTTTGCCATTTCTTTTGTAACAGTTCCAACTGCACGCGTAGTATGAATAAGCGATCCATTTTTAGTTGGATCACCGCTAATTGAAATTGGGACCTCACCAACTCCAGGAATATATAGCATATTGAACTGTCCGGGATTGAATGAGAAAGTACCATTCCTTTCAATCGATGTCAGTTCGAGTGTAAATGTGTCGTGGGTTTCTTTTATAACTCGTTGTATTCTGTAAGGATGTGGAATCATCGGATCCATTATGTGCAGCTCATTTTTTAATTTTTGGTGTAGTTCCGCTGTAAACATCTAAAAGTTGTAATCTCATTGCATATAATCTTTGCTCGAAAACACTTGCTAATCTTTTCATCAGCTCATAACCGAGTACAGGATCTTCTTCGCATTTCCCGCGGAGACATTTTCCATCGAGTGCGATTGCTCTTGTAAGTTCAGATGCTCTGCCGTCGAAGTTCCATTCGTACGGAGGAATTAACCATGACCAGCCCAAGACTTCACCTTCACCAATTGTCTGGATTGTGATTGGGCCATATTCCGGTGTGTAAATTTCGAGTGCCACTTTCCCCGAGCGAAGAATATAAAATTCTTGTGCTTCTTCATTTTCCTTGAAGAGAAATTTATTTGGTTCAAATACCACGTTTCTTGCACATCCAACGATTAGATGGACATGCTCCGGACTTAAATCCTTTAAGAAAGGATGTTCTATCAGAACCCTCTCGAGTGATTCCATTAAGTGTTCTCCTCTTTTAAGACTGGTTGATTATTTTGTGTTTCACGGATTGCTTGAATTTCGACAGTTACATCGATGCCGACGGGGCACCACGTGATGCAGCGTCCGCATCCAACGCAACCCGACGTATCAAATTGTTTGTACCACGATGCAAACTTATGAGTTAGCCATTGACGGTAACGTGATTTTGCAGAGCTTCGGATACTTCCGCCATGTATATATGAAAAATCCATTGTGAAGCATGAATCCCATTTTTGAATTCGCTCTGCATTTGTTCCGCTGAGATCAGTAACATCTTCAACCGTTGAACAGAAGCATGTTGGGCAAACCATAGTGCAATTTGCACATGTCATGCAGCGGGAGGCAACTTCATCCCACCGTGGATGTTCGAGATTTGCATAAAGCATCTCATCTATTCTTGTGGTATCAAGTTTTCGTCCCATCAGCGCAACGGCATTGCTTATGAGTTTTTCTGCTGTAGAGATCTCTTCATTTGTAGCTTTAATGGTCTTAATTTTTTTTAAGATTTTCTCGCCAAGTTCACTTCCGGCTTGAGAAATAAAGTAATGGTCTTCGTTTGTAATGACTTCTGTTAGTGAGAGATCGTATCCATTTTTTGCTTTTGGCCCGGTATTCATTGAAGAACAAAAACAGGTCCCTTTAGCGGTAGTACAATTTACCGCCATGATGAAAGTATTTTCACGTCTCTTTTGATAAACAGGATTTTTAAATTCACCCTGAGTAAAAATCTTATCTTGAATCTGTATGGCACTTAATTCACACGCCCGAACACCGATGAAAGCATATTTAATCGTTTCATCTTGATTGGGAATGATTGTAA
>JAHJVF010000161.1 GCA_018828505.1 Bacteroidota bacterium
ATTAAATGTAACTACTCAGCAGCCACATAAATTGTAATTCAAAATATGCCACTGCCAAAGGCATCCCTTTCGGGAAAAGACATTCACCCCGCCTGCCAATACATAGCCTGCCCATTCATAGCTATTTTGTGGCGGGCTATCTCGTGGCAGGTTGGATATACATTTTTAATATTCGTTTCGTGATCCAACAGATTATCCAACGGGGCAGAGGCACAATCAGCCAAGGCGGATACTAATAAGTTCTTTGTGCTTCTTAGTGCCTTAGTGGCAAAAAATCATCAGTGCTGAGTAGTTACCATTAAATACTTAATTTGGTTGTAGTAATTCCGTGCGATAAAAAGAAGTAAATTATGAAGACAACTAAAATTGCATTATTCAAAGGCAAAAAAATCAGAAAAACCATTTATAACAATGAATGGTTGTTTTCGGTTGTAGATGTGTGTGAAGCACTAACGGGCAGCGTTGATGCCGGAGCATATTGGAGAAAGTTAAAACAAAGACGAGTGGAAGGAGGAAGTGAAGTCGTGACATTTTGTCACGGGTTGAAACTGATAGCTCCTGATGGGAAAATGCGCGAAACAGATTACGCTGACACAGAAGGAATTTTCCGCATTATTCAATCCATTCCCTCGCCCAAAGCCGAGCCATTCAAAAGATGGCTGGCTAAGGTTGGTTATGAACGAGTACAGGAAATTGAAAATCCGGAATTAGCTACGAAACGAACAAGAATACTATACAAACTTAAAGGATACTCTGATGACTGGACCTGCCCCGTTAGATATTATTTTCAGAGGCACCTTTTATATTTATGTTTTTTTAAGTTAAAATATATTCAAAATAGATTGTAGTATTTTCTAACGGGGTAAAAAAAACGGATGCGTGGCATTGCAATCCGTGAAGAGTTGACGGATGAGTGGCAACAACGAGGAGCAAAAGAACAAAGGGATTATGAAATTTTGACCGCAGAGATTTCCAAAGCTACTTTTGGTATTGTCCCGAGCGAGTATAAAAAACTGAAAGGATTGAAACGCCAGAATCTGCGCTACCACATGAACGATTTGGAGCTTATTTTCACTATGTTGGGTGAGCGCGCCACTACGGAAATTCATCGGACAGAAGATTCAAAGGGAGTAGTTAAACTCCAAAAAGACGCTAAAGCCTGCGGTGATATTGCTGGAGGCGCTAGAAAACGACTTGAAAAAAGATTAAAAAAATCAATTGTATCCAAAGAGAATTATTTAACAAAACCAGAAAGCCAGAAGAGATTAAAAGGATAATCATGTCAAAACTATATCTACAAAATATCGTTGATGATATTTCTTTTGACGGCTTGCCGGCAAAGTGGCAAGAGTTTTCCGACGAAAGCAAAACTGCATCTGAAGGTTATTGCAATTATTAGAAATGTCACTTCAACAGGTTTTCAGGATGAATAATTTTGTTTGGCTTAAAAATATTTTTTTATGTTTTTCATAAAAGTTTTTATTGAGCAATATGAAAAATTTAACTAAGTTCAACGCGAGAAGCTGTCAATTAAAAGCATGTCTGCGCTGACTTCCGTCAATCAGGCGACAGGTATAATTGATAACTCACTTGTGGCAATAGAATCGTTAAGTGGCAGGCCATAATGATATAGTGATTAATGGAATTGATATTTTATTAAACTACTGATGATGAAATTATCCATAAACAGAAAAAATTGTATAACTATGGCGTCTATCATACCGGAATTGGTTGGATAGACGAAGTTTTGCGGAGTTACACTAGTTATGGCACATAGGAAATAAAAAGAGCCAAAAATTTTTGCTAACTTTGTTAAAAGGAGAAAAGAAACATGAACACAATAGAACTTAAGAAAAATTTTCACCACCTCATTGACAGCATTGACAATGAGAATCTTCTAATAAGCTTCTACGATCTTATAAAACGAAGATATTCGACCAAAGAAGGTCAATTGTGGAATAGGCTGACCAAACAAGAGCAAGAGGAACTGTTATTAGCAGTTGAAGAAAGTGAAAATCCTGAGAATCTGATCAGTCATGAAGAAATGAATGAGAAACATAAAAAATGGCTTTAGAAATATACTGGTCGAAGCGAGCAGACAAGAAATTCGATAAAATTCTTGAATATTTATTGGTTGAATGGGGTGAGCGAATTACAGGAACGTTTGTCAAAAAAGTTTATGATTTTCTAGACATTCTTTCAGAATTTCCTGAAATTGGAACAATCGAAAATAAAGAAAAAGGAATAAGAGGTTTTACGATAGTTAAACAAATAAACATCTTTTACAAAGTTAGCGGATACACAATAATTATTTTGGATTTCTTTGATAATCGACAAGACCTTGAAAAGAAAAGATTTTAATCGAACTACGTGCCATAACAGCACCTAAAACCAATCCGCCGGAAGCGGATGATCGGGCAAAATGAAACATTTGAAGTCCGCTTAAAATTTGAAGTGTGGGTGAGAGAAGAAGCCCGCAAGTCGCTACTGGTTTTAGCCTCGAAACGTTAGCGGAAATGCCCTGCATTTGTTATATTAAAATGTGGACATTATACTTTCTATACATGCTAAGGATATGCTGAAAGAACGGAGTATCCCGGAAGAGTGGGTTTGGCAAACAATTCGTTCACCCGACACCCAAAACATCGGTGCAGATAACAATGTTCACTACTTTAAGGGTATCAGTGAATATGAGAGACGAATTCTCCATGTTGTAGTAAACCCTCATATTACACCTCAAAAGGTAGTCACAGTGTTTTTTGATCGTAGAGAAAGGAACAAAAAATGAGACTTAAAATAAGCAAAGAAGATGACGCCCTTTATTTCCGGCTAGACGAGTCTTCAATCATTGAATCAGAAGAAGTACAGCCTGGCATCGTATTGGATTTTAATGCGGAGGGCAAAGTAGTCGGGATTGAAATCCTTAACTTAAGTCAGAGAATGAAACCCGAACAACTCAGTATTTTCCAATATGAAAGTATATAGACCACGTGGCACTTCCGCTAACAAACAGCCTTACGACACTCCCCCGACTTTGTCGGGGTCGCTCAATGCCCCGCCTTCGTAAAAGGAATTTGTCGTTCATAGCTCGGCGGGACACGTTTTTTTACAGAGCACGTTATGCGCCAGGCAGCCTAAGAGCTGTATAACAATTATATGACGGCACCAGTCGAAATAGATCGCGGGGTACTTGAACTCGAATCCAAGATTGGTGTCAAGAGTGGATTCTTCGCTAGCCTTCTCGAAGAAGA
>JAHJVF010000162.1 GCA_018828505.1 Bacteroidota bacterium
ATAATTCGGCAGGCAGTAGATAATTTCAGTTTGGAAAAGAAAGCTTCGATGATAATTGCACTGATGAATTCATTCCACAAGCAATGGGAAAAATTTATTGAGTCGCTCGAAAAAATGGGAAGAAGAATTGACGATGCAAAAAAAGAATACGATGTATTGATGTCAACTCGCCGCACTCAGCTTGAGAAACCATTGTTGTTCGAAGGATCTCCGAAGGAGTCTGTGACCTTTGGAAAAGCGGAATTAAGATTGAGCCGATGATGATCGAATTACCGTCTCAATCACAGGAAAATAATGAGAAATCCGAAGGATCCTTTGGAGAAGAATAGAGAAAAAAAAGAATCTTCCCTTAAAAAGATCACTTCTCAAAGTTTTTCTTTTGAGAACTTGAACTCACCAATAATTGAAAACTTTCCTGATCCAATCATAATCGTTTCCAGAAGCGAAGACAAAAAAGTTGTTCTAAAATCTTTCAACCGGAAAGCACAGGAACTCTTCGAAATTAATTTATCCGATGCTCAAAACAAAGAATTGAAAATATTCTGGCCTTACGAGTATTGGAAGGAAACAAGGAGTAAAATCCGAAAGGTCATCTCCGAAGGATCTCCGAAGGAGTCTGTGACCTTCGGAAAAAAAATCAGACCTGCCCGCCAGGTTGAACCCAGGGAGGCAGGCGGGGAAGAGAATTCTAACCGTAAAGTTCTTCCGTCTTAATGATTCTACTGCCGGAATTCTCCTGCTCGATTCGACCGATCAGCAAAAATCACAGCAGTCAATTCTTGAAGAAAAGATCAAGTACGAAGAGTTCTATAAAAATACTCCGGTAATGATAGCGACACTTGATCAAAACGGAATAATCCTCGATGCAAATGCACACTGGTATGTTAAAACGAGCTACTCAAGGCATCAAGTGATCGGTAAAAAACTGACCGACTTTTTAACATTTGGTTCGCGACAAAAATTCAGTTCGAGCGGATTCAATGAATTATTAACTACCGGGCACTTATCAAACTACGAAGTACAAATAGTTAAAAAGAACAACGAACTTTTAGAAGGCATAATTGATGCGAGAGCTCTCTTCGATATTCACGGACAATTTTTGAAATGTTATGTTACTATCAATGACGTTACTGCACTTAAGGAATTGAGCGAAGAGTATGAAAGTTCTGAATTAAAATATTCCCAGCTATTCGAATCGGCAATCGAACCGATCGTCATCTACTCAAGCGAGGATGGAATTATCGATTGCAACGGGAAAGCAGAAGCACTCTTCTCGAAAAGTAAAGATGAGCTAATCGGATCATCGCTCAATGAATTTTCTTATCCTAATCAGTTAGAGAAGAACCCTGCCCGCCACATTTATAGCAGACCTGCCCGCCACATCGATATCGGAGAGGCAGGCGGGGAGGCAGGCGGGTTGGAAAATATTCTTGAAAAGGTCTATTCCGGAGAGGTTAATGCTTTCATCTGGAAAGTGAAAAGCGGAAAGTCCGAAGGATCCTTTGGAAATGTAATAGAGTGTGAAGTGTCTGCCGGAATATTGGAGATCAAAGGAAAAAAGATCGTGCTTCTTTTTATTCGGGATAGGACCGATCAGCTTCTCGCGGAAAGAAAACTTCAGCAGTCTGAAAATCCGAAGGATCCTTTGGACAAGTTCAGAACGATCTGGGACGAATCGGATGACGCCCTTAAGTTAATCGATAAATCAGGTAAAATTCTTCTTGTCAATAAAAAAGCCTGCGAGCTTTATGAAATGGAAGAGAAGGGACTTATTCAGAAGAAATTTACGGAGTTTAGTCTCGAACCCAATAAATTGAAAAAATCCTTTCAAGATTTTATTAAATCGAAGAAGGAGTATTCGGAATTTGAGTATACCATCTCAGGCTCGAATGGGGGAGAAAAAATAATCGAAGAAAAAAATCTGTTGATCAAACTGCCCGAGTTCAAGGATGAAGTAATCCTTTCTATTTCGAGGGATATTTCCGAAGGATCCTTCGGAACTGATAGGAAAAGAACGCATGAAGAGATTAAAACTTCTGAGCTTAAATACAAAAAGCTCAACGAAACAAAAGACCGATTCCTTTCAATTCTCTCTCACGATTTGCGCGCACCGACTGCCAGCATAATTGGAATGGTAAATGCGTTAATTGAGCAGCCGGTTACCGAGCACAAAGAGCTGTCATATTATTTAAATCTTGTTTACTCGTCTGCAAAACATCAGCTTAACTTAATTACGAACTTGCTCGATTGGTCGAATGTTGAATCGGGAAAGGAGAAGTTCAATCCGACTCAAAGAAATCTGCGATATGCCGTAAGAGAAGCGGTTAATTCTATAGAAGGATTAGCACACCAAAAGGAAATTAAAATTATTAGTAAAGTTGACGATGTGAATGTTCTTATTGATGGTCATCTCTTCGAAAGAATGTTGATAAACCTGATCTCCAATTCAATTAAGTTCAGCTACGAGAAAGGGAAGATTGAAGTTACTTCAAAAGTCAAGTCGAATGGTTCTACAGAATTATGCGTTTGTGATTACGGAATTGGCATTCCAAAAGATATTCAAGCTAAATTATTTGAATTCTCCGAAGGATCCTTCGGAAAAGATAAAATCTCACGTAAAGGGACAAAAGGTGAACGTGGAACGGGGCTTGGACTTTCGCTATGCAAAGAGATTGTGCAGTTCCATGGCGGAGAGTTATGGATTGAGAGTCCTATCCGCCTTCCGTCCCGCAAAACGGGATGCGGCGGACAGGTCAAAACCGGAAATAATAAGAAGTCCATAAGCGGAACGAAAGTTTATTTCACTCTAAAAACTGCTGTCCCAAAGATATTTATTTCAGAAACACTTTTTAATAAACAAGTTAGTAAAACCTTGAAAGAGGAACTGACAGGTTTTAAAATTTTAAAAGGTAAAGTCACTGATGAACTAATAAATCTCGAAAAAGAATACTATTCGTTGATCATACTCGATAATAAAAATGACGGGAACACAGAAGTCTTAAACAAAATTGCCAAAAAACATAGAACACTTCAGAATATTTGGATGGTGGATGAACTCGTCAAAGATTCAAATGAATCTGATGTAAAATACTTATCCCGAAAAGATTTTGAAAAAGAATTGGGGAATGAGCTGAATAAATATTTTTTTGAGTTGAACCAGCAAAAAGCGTTAGTAAAGCCCACCGTGGCGGGCTGAGTGTCAGCATTTTGTTGTGAGTTAGACCTCTTCTAACAAAGTATTTATCGAACCACTTAACATCCCCACCCATTAAAACGAAATCAACTAATAGACTTCTTACGGAAATCATCAGACTTAACCCCAGCCTTTGGCGAAGCCACCTGTGGCAATAACATCTTAAAGTGGCAGGCCATCACCTTGTGACAGGCTGGGGATTAATAGTCCAAGGGCAATCCCGGCTTTAGCCATGATAATGGAACCTTTCTTTCGATAATACATCCCGACCGGATATAATTACAACAGTCAGGATTACTCAAGAACCTTACTATTGGGCTATCCAAAGGATTCCTACGGAAAAGCCCGGTTTGTTGTTGTTTGTTCCTGAACCCCAGCTTGTTCCGAAGGAATGGCTCTGCCAAAAGCTGGGGTTATAATTCAATTGATACTGAATCCTATTTAATGAATCTAGAACTTTTTCATAACATCTCAAAAAATAATTATATAATCGATTAATCATCCCACAAAGTGGTGCATTCGCATAATCTAACCCCAGCCTTCAGAGAGTGTGTTAAAATAGTATTTGTCATTTCGATCCCGACTTTGTCGGGAGAGAAATCCTTGATTCTGTTTAGATTTCTCAGTCGTCCGCCAGTCGGCGGATTCCTTCGACCAGCCTGCCACTACATAGCTATCTTGTGGCAGGCCCGCCTCGTGCAATAGAAGATGGCTGGCGGGGAATGACATTTTTGAATTATCACACAACCTCTTCAGGCTGGGGATTAATTAGCCATGAAATTAGAAGCATTACAATTGTACTATCCAAAGGTCGAATGACTCCTTTGGAGATTCCTACTGGAAAAGCCTAATTTGTTATTGTTTATTCATAAACCAGCATAGCCGGAACCAAAAAGGAAAAGCCCAAATCACAAGTTCACCCTGTGGAATATTCCGTTTTTTTCGCAGTACTTTTGCACAATTGAATTATTCCACAGGGCAAGCCAAATAAC
>JAHJVF010000029.1 GCA_018828505.1 Bacteroidota bacterium
GGCGGACAAATTCTTAGCTTCAACTGGCAGTTTGGATTAGGAAACTTTTACCGAACTTTTTCCTTCGGCTTTACCGAACCGTGGTTTATGGATACACCGACTTTAATTGGCTTCGACGTTTTCGATACACGACAAATTTATATTTACGATGTGCGACAATTTGGTGGAAGCATGCGTCTTGGCAGGCGGTTAACCTGGCCTGATGATTATTTCCAAGTCCAGGGAAGTTTACGTTATCAAATGAACGATATACGAAGTGGAGATGATTTTTATTACAAAAAGGGTAAGACAAATCAAATTGCACTAGGAGTGATTCTTTCTCGACGCGATCTTGACAATCCAATTTTTCCGTCAATGGGAAGCAATGTAAGTTTGAACGCAGATCTTTCTGGCGGACCATTTTTGCCGGGAGATGTTGATTTTCTAAAAGTGGATTTCGATTTAGAATGGTATAGAAGATTATTCAACTCAAGCAAATTAACTCTGTATTTCGCGTCATCATACGGAATGATTTATGAGATCGTAGATGGGACCCCAATTCAACCTTTTGAATTTTATTACATGGGGGGAAATGGTTTGGTAATTGCAACCGAACCTCTGCGAGGTTATGATGATCGTTCAATCGGACCGAAAAATTCTAAGGGACAAATAATCGGCGGAAGAATTTCTGCAAGGAACGCTTTGGAATTAAGATTTGCAGTTACATTGAATCCAATGCCGCTATATTTACTCGCATTTGCAGAAGCCGGAAATGTTTGGCGGAATATGAAAGATGTCAATTTGTTCGATTTAAGAAGGGCGGTTGGTGTTGGAGCAAGAATTTTAATTAACCCGATTGGATTAATTGGATTTGATCTCGGCTATGGATTTGACAGAAAAGCCGTTTCTGGAAACGATCCAGCCTGGATTTTCCATTTCCAATTTGGAAGAGGATTTTAAATAAATAACGCCGTATGATTTTAGTACTGAACTACTTTTGATTTTTTACTCTTGTTGGTAAAAGTCGAAGCTTAAAAGCTTAACATTATGTATTAAAATCTGTGGCTTGTACAACTTAAATTTATAAAGAGGTAAAAGTGAAAATCAAAAACCTATTTTTCGTATTAATTATATTTTTCACAGCAAATGTCTTTGCTCAAGTTCCGGTTAAAGTCGGTATTGTTGATTCTGAAGTTATTCTCGCGGCGCTTCCTGATTATAAGACCGCGCAGGAGAAACTGAATGAAATCATTAAGGGCTGGCAGTCTGTTCTCGACAGCTTAACAACCGACTATCAGATGAGGCTTGAAAGCTACCGCAAGCAAGAAGCAATGATGACCGAAGACAACAAGATGAAAGCCCAGCAAGAGCTTATCAAAATGGAACAGGATATTCTCGGTTATCGCCAGAAGAGATTTGGACAGCAGGGTGATATTGTAATAAAACAAGAAGAGCTTCTTGCACCTATTAAGAAAAAAATCATTAACATGATCGAAAAAGTTGCTAAAGAAGAAAAGATAACATTAGTTTTAGATAAAGCCGGTGATGTTGTTGTTCTATTTTCCGATCCGAGTTATGATATCACATTCAAAGTCTTAGATAGACTAAAAAGAGGATAAAATTTTTACGAGACAGCTATGAAAAAACTCATAATAATTACAGCAATACTTTGTTTCGGCTCAATTGGATTTGGGCAGACAAAAGTCGGATTCATCAACTCCGAAGCGATCAC
Source organism: Bacteroidota bacterium (assembly GCA_018828505.1). Classification (GTDB taxonomy): domain Bacteria; phylum Bacteroidota; class Ignavibacteria; order Ch128b; family Ch128b; genus JAHJVF01. Next base: position 1,712 of record JAHJVF010000029.1, read on the forward strand.
GAAAGAGCTTCCCGAAGCACAGGATGCACAGCAAAAGCTCGATAATCTTGTACGCGATTGGCAGGGGGAACTTAAAAAGATCGAAGATGAGTGGAAAAAAAAGTACGATGAATACGAGCGAAATAAACTTATCATGAGCGACCAAACCCGGGCTGATAAGGAAAAAGAATTGGTAGAGCTTGAAAATAAAATCTCCCAATTTCGTGAACAGAAATTCGGACAGAATGGAGAACTCTTCCAAAAGCAGGAAGAATTTATGAAACCGATTCAAAACAAGATTTTTAATGCGATCAAAATTGTCGCCGAGGAAGAAGAATACGATTTCATCTTTGATAAAAGCGGTGAAATCCTGCTCCTATATGCAAATGAAAAGCACGATCTTACCAACTTAGTCTTGGAAGTGCTTAAATAGGAATTGATGCAATTAACTGTTAAAGAAATAGCTGTCTTTGTTGATGGAGAGATCGTCGGAAATAAAAATAAAGAGATTTCGCATGTAGCAAAGATCGAAGAAGCCGGCGCGGATGATCTTTCTTTTTTATATCAGAACAAATTTGAAAAGTATATTACAGCAGATTCTACCTTTACTCTGTTAGTTAAAAAGGACTTTTCAAAATCTTTCCCGAAATTAACTTTAATTAAAGTTGACGATCCGTATCTATCCTTCATTACAGTAATTGAAAAATATTTTGTCCCCAAAATTGAACTCCCTCCCCTTTTCGAATTTAATAAAGCTGAGCAAATCAATTTCTCGTATGGAAAAAATTTCCGCTGTGGGAAAAACGTTTTTATAGGTAAAGATTGTAAGATCGGAGATAACGTCTCGATTTTTTCAAATGTGACTTTATTAGATAGCGTTGAGATTGGAAATGACTCGATCATCTATCCTAATGTTGCAATTCGTGAAAGATGCAAGATCGGAAATAGAAATATACTTCATCCCGGAGTTGTAATCGGCGGAGATGGTTTTGGCTATTATAAAAATCCTGACAAGAGCTATAGAAAAATTCCGCAGATTGGAATTGTCGTGTTGGAAGATGATGTTGAAATTGGATCAAATACCGCAATTGATAGGGCGTCTGTTGGCGAAACACGATTAAAACGAGGAACAAAAATAGACAATCTCGTTCAGATCGCACACAACGTCGTCCTTGGTGAAAATTGTGCCGTCTCCGGTCAAACAGGTTTTGCCGGCAGTATAAACGTTGGCGATCGGTTAATAGCTGGCGGTCAGGTTGGTTTCGCCGATCACATTCAAATTGAAGATGATGTAATTGTGATGGCTAAATCCGGTGTTGCAAATGATCTAAAAAAAGGAAAAGCATATTTTGGCTCTCCGGCAATTGAAGCCCGTGATGCAATGAAACTTAATGCGCTCCTAAAAAGTCTACCCGCCTTACGAACTCAAGTGATGGAGTTGCAGAAAAAAGTGGATGAGCTTACGAAGAAATTAGAAGAACAGAAGAGTTAATCAAGGAAGGTTATTCAATGGTAGAGCAACAATGTACAATTAAAAAGCCCGCTTCATTATCAGGTATCGGAATTCATACCGGAACCAAATGTACGATGACATTCAAACCTGCTCCTGAAAATTATGGCATTCGATTTATTCGTGTTGATCTGGGCGGCGCTCCTGAAATACCTGCAATAGTTGATAATGTAGTTGATATTTCAAGAGGTACAACTCTTGCGATTGGCGATGCTAAAGTTCACACTGTTGAACATGTTCTATCGGCAGTTTATGGTTTGAAGATAGACAATATCAAAATCGAATTAGACGGGATCGAACCTCCTATTGGTGATGGAAGTTCCCGAATGTATGTAGATGCTTTGCTTGAAGCCGGAATTGAAAAACAAAATTCACCGAAAGATTACCTGATTATAGATCAGACAGTTATGTATCAGGATGAACAAAGAGGCGTTGATATCGTTGCACTTCCTTTGGATGATTTTCGAGTTTCAGTAATGATCGATTATCACAATCCGGCACTGGGCAGTCAGCATTCGAGTCTTTTCAGTCTTGAGAAAGAATTTGTTGAAGAATATTCGTCGTCAAGAACTTTTTGTTTCTTAAGCGAAGTCGAGCAGCTCGTAAATCAAAATCTTATCAAGGGGGGAGATATTGACAACGCCATCGTTATCATTGATAAAGAAATTGAGCAAAAAGAACTCGATAAATTACTTCAAAATTTAAAGTTGAATAAAAATGTTGTTCTTGGGGATGATGGAATTCTTAACAATGAAAAGCTCCGATTTAAAAACGAACCCGCACGACATAAAGTCTTGGATTTAATTGGAGATTTAGCTTTAATCGGCGCCCCTTTAAAAGCACAGATATTAGCCGCAAGACCCGGTCATAAGGCAAACGTTGAGTTTGTACGTCAGATAAGAAAACTTTATCAGCAAAAGAAACTTGAAAAGAAATATCAATTCGTCAAAAAAGAAGGGGTCATATTTGACGCTAATGCAATTTTGCGAATTCTTCCTCATCGTTATCCCTTCGTTATGGTGGATAAAATTGTCGAGCTGAAAATGGGAGAAAGAGTTGTGGGCGTTAAATCGGTCACGATAAATGAACAATTTTTCGTTGGACATTTTCCGGGACAAATGGTTATGCCAGGTGTTTTGATTCTCGAAGCACTCGCTCAGTCTGGCGGGATTCTTATTTTGAATTCAATTGAAGATTTTGAAAATAGTCTTGTCTATTTTATGGCGATAAACAATGCCAAATTCAGAAAACCTGTAGTTCCGGGAGATCAATTAATTCTTGAAGTCGACCTTGTGAATCAACGCAGCAAAACTTTTATGATGAAGGGAAGAGCTTTAGTTGACGGAAATGTTGTTGCCGAAGCTGACTTCATGGCTGCGGTTGTTCCCAAAGAACAAAAAAAATAAATCTTATGCTTAAAATTCATCCTTCCTCTATTGTAAGTCCCAAAGCTGAAATTGCGGACGATGTTGAGATCGGTCCATTTTGCATTATCGACGAAGATGTTAAAATCGGAAGCGGGACAAAACTTCTGAGCCATGTTACGATTTACAAACATGCTCGAATCGGAAATAATAATAAAATTTTTCCCGGAACCGTAATTGCTGCAGTTCCTCAAGATTTAAAATTCGAAGATGAATTCACCGAAGTATTTATCGGCGATAATAATACAATTCGCGAGTGTGTAACCATCAGCCGGGCGACAAAAACAACAAAGAAAACTATAATCGGCAGCGGTTGTCTCTTAATGGCTTATGCTCATGTTGCTCACGACTGTATTGTAGAAAATAATTGTATCATTGCTAATGGGACAGAATTAGCTGGCCACGTTCACGTTGAAGAATTCGTAATACTCGGCGGTTTAATTGGTATTCATCAATTTACCAGAATCGGAAAGCACAGTATGACGGGGGCGTGCTCAAAAATTGTTAAAGATGTTCTTCCGTTTGCATTATTTTCCGGAAATCCTTTATCATATGGAGGGCTAAATAAAATAGGTTTAAGAAGAAGAGGGTTCAGCGAAGAATCAATTACTGAATTAAAAAAAGCTTTCGGTTTTATTTACAACCCTGCTTACAATGTGACTCAAGCTGTCAATAAAATAAAATCAGATGTTAAAAGAATAAAAGAAGTTGAACATTTAATTGAATTTATTACAAAAAGCAAACGCGGTATTACAAAGTGAAAATCTGGAACTTTGAAAATACATTCGAGAACGATGGCAAATTTAATATGGAGCGCGACGTTGATCTTTGCCGCACTGTTAGCACAACAGGTGTACCAACATTGCGGCTCTACCGATGGGAGCCATTTACAATCTCTCTCGGCTATAATCAAAAAGAAGATATCTTAGATTTAGAAAAATGCGGCTCTGATAAAATTGGAGTTGTCAAGCGTCCTACAGGCGGCAGAGTAATTCTCCATGCTGAGGAGTTGACTTATTCAGTAACTATGAGAATGAAAGGAAAAAGCTCTTCCCAGATTTATAACGAGATCAGTGAAGCATTAGTATTCGGTTTGAAACTTTATGATAAGAGAATGGAAAAAGTTGAGCTTGAAAAAAATCAAATAGATTTTGCTTCATTTTATAAATCCTATTCTTCTTTTCCCTGTTTTTCGAGTTCGGCTAAGTATGAAATTAAATTCCGCGAGAGAAAACTTGTGGGGAGTGCGCAGCGCGTGATCGGGGATACAATACTTCAACACGGTTCAATCCTTTGCGGTGATTTCCATAAGAATCTTGTAGAGTACCTGAAATTATCCGACGATAAATTAAGCGAGATAAAAAACGACCTTGATTCAAAAACAGTAAGTATAGGTGAAATAATTGAAAGCGAAATTGATTATTCTAAGTTAGTGACATGTATAAAATTTGGTTTTCAGAAAAAATTCAGCATAGCATATTCAAACGAAATAGAGATGATAGAAGTATGAGCAATACGAGTGAAATCCGCAGAGTAACAACCCGACGCATAATCGAAATGAAAAAAGCAAAAGAGAAAGTCGCTGCCTTAACAGCGTATGACTTTTTAATTGCAAGACTTTGTGATAGAGCTGGAATTGACCTGGTCTTAGTCGGTGATTCAGTTGGGAATGTTTTTCAAGGACACGAGACAACACTCCCGGTAACGCTTGATGATATGATCTATCACACTAAAGCTGTACAGTGTGGTGTAAAGCGGGCAATGATCGTGGTTGATATGCCTTTCATGAGCTATCAAACAAATCCTGACGAAGCTTTTAGAAATGCCGGCAGAATTATGAAAGAGACCGATGCCGGTGCAGTAAAACTTGAAGGGGGAGAAATAATTGCCGAGACTGTTGCAAAACTTACTGCAAATGGAATTCCGGTACTTGCACACATCGGATTAACTCCTCAATCGATCCACCGATTTGGCGGTTATCAGCCAAGAGGAAGGGACAAAGAAGAAGCCGCCCAGTTAATTAAAGATGCAAAAATCCTTGAAGAGGCCGGTGCTTTTGCAATCGTGATTGAAAAAATTCCAGCATTGCTCGCTAAGAAAATAACTCAATCCGTGAATGTTCCAACTATCGGCATCGGCGCAGGTAAATATGTTGACGGACAGATCCTCGTTGTTTACGATATGCTTGGATTGTTGGAAGAATTTAATCCTCGCTTTGTAAGAAAATATTTGAATCTTTCTCAAACAATAAATGATGCCTTTACAAAATATGTTAAGGATACAAAATCTGGCGAGTTTCCGAATGAGAAGGAAAGTTACTAAACCAATTATCCAATTTATTGAAATCACCTCATCTTAACCTTAGAAATCCGAAATCCTAATTTCTAATCCGTCAATTGACGGACTAAACAATTTCAAAACCACAATAATAAAAACGTTTTTGATGATTTATGCTTTGAACATTCGAATTTGTTTCGAATTTTGATATTCGAATTTAGGATTTTTCATATGGAATAAAGTTTTGAGTAACTTCAGCAAATCATCAAAATAGCGCTGTTTTACTAATTTGGTTTCTTAGCTTTATATCTGTGCAAATTCATATAAATTGCCTGCTGCAAGAAGGTCCCCATTATCTGCGTTCTATCAGCTACTCATACCTATCAAGCTTGAATTTTTCACCTAAATAAAGTTTTCTCACAAGTTCATCATTTGCAAGTTCGTCGGATCTGCCGCTTCTGAAAATTTCTCCTTCGATTAGAATGTATGCCCGATCAACTATTGAAAGAGTCTCGTGAACGTTGTGATCTGTTATAAGAACTCCGATGTTACGATTTTTTAAATTTGCCACAAGCTGCATTATATCTTCAATAGCTATTGGGTCAATTCCGGCAAATGGTTCGTCAAGCAAAATAAATTTCGGTTCGGTTGCGAGGGCTCGTGCAATTTCTGTCCTTCGTCTTTCACCGCCGGAAAGTTGAAATCCTTTCGTCTTTCTAACCTGTTCAAGTCCAAGGTCTTCAATTAATTTGTCTCTTCTTTCTTTTCTTTCGGCAGAGCTTAATTTCATAAATTCAAGTACAGCCATAATATTATCTTCGACAGAAAGTCTTCTAAAGACTGAAGCTTCCTGCGGCAGATAACCAATTCCGAGCCTCGCACGTTTATACATTGGAAGCTGCGTAATCTCAAGATTATTGAAAAAAACTTTTCCGCTGTTCGGTTTGATCATACCGACAACCATATAAAACGTTGTTGTTTTGCCCGCGCCATTTGGCCCAAGCAAACCGACAATTTCACCCTGCGTAACATCAAGCGATGCACTTTTTACTACCGTCCGTTTTTTATAACGTTTAATTAAATTTTCACCGCGTAGAATATCTTTTTCCATAAATACCTTTAATTAAGGCTAAGGCTTAGACTAAGGCTAAGTTTTAAAATTAAGACTCGAGTGTTTTCATAATTGAGTTAAGTTCTTTCACAATTTCTTCGGACTTTTTAATAACATTCTCACATACTTCTTTATCAGCTATATAACCCAATGCCTCTGATACCAAAGCTTGACTTATAAGTTCATAACAACTTCCTCTAGAAAATTTGTAAAATCTGTTTTTATCTTTTGGTTCATATCTACCGTACCCCTCAGCAATATTATGCGCAATTGAATTCGCTGATCTCCGCATATCTGAAACTAACCCGTATTTTTCATCGGATGGAAAATCTTTTGTTACTTTATAAATCTCTATTATTAAATTAAACGCTGATTGCCACACATGCATATTTCTAAAATCACCTTTTCCCATACCTATCTCACTTAGCCTCAGCCTTAGTCTTAGTCTCAATACCAATTAAGTTCCTTGCACCCAAAAGCATTTCCTTCGTCGGTCTCTCATCTATCCACATAAATCCGGCGAGCTGAAATTCTTTTTCTTTGTTTATAATTTTTTCTTCCGGATAGAATTCCCCTTCCGGACTACCGTAAAGTTTTATTTCATCAACTTTATTATCCGATAAAAAGATCAGCGTGCTATCACCGCTGGCTTTATTGAGTCCGTTAGGTTCATCATCATCGTAAAGATAATAAATGCTCAATGCATTTCCTTTTACGAAAACAGATTTAAGCTTGCCTGCCTGCCCGCCGTCCCGATGAAATCGGGACTTTGGCAGGCGGGCTGAACGATCCGATGCTGATGAATTCATTCGGTAATCAGGCTTGCTGCTGTCGAAATCCATCTTAATAAATGCTCCGCTAAGCTGATTGAATCTTTTTGGATTCAAAGTGTCTTGAGTAATCAAAAAAGACGTCCGGTAAATTAAAACTTGATGAATTTTATTTTCTTTAGTAAATATTTCAACTGAATCCCCGTAGGATTGATGTTCATTATACCAGAAGATCGGCTGAGTTTCGTCTGTTTTAAAGGTTACAATTCTGCCTTCTTTCTTGAAATAACTGGTAATACTGTTTCTCGAGGAGAATCCGCCGCGCCAAATTTTAACAGAATCGAATGCTGTGTAATTTTCGTTTTCTCCGCGAATGGATTCCATCCTCAAAGATGAAATCAACAGAGTGTCTATATTCCCATCGTCGGTAGTGTCGATTTGAATAAGGAGCGGATTTCCGGTTAATACACTGAATTTTTTCTCTTCATAGTTTTCTAAGTGATCGCAATAAATTTTAACATTATCGTTTTGATTTTGGATGCGGACATTTCCGTCTGCGATTGAATTTTTTTCTTTTCTGAAATAAATTAACGTGTCTGAATAGATGTAGCTATTTCCCTGCATGATCTCTACCTCACCGGATGCGATTGCCTTTTCAGTATCTGTAAAATAGAACAATTGTTTTGACGTTAAGGTTGTAGTATCGTCCTGCAGTTTGACTCTTCCGCGAAAGACAGCTTTTTTCTCGTTGAAAAAATAATCGCCGCTGTCGGCGTTCAAAACAACTTTACCATCGTTAAGTACAATACCTTTATTCCCGAATGCTTTTTTTATATTTCCAAAATAAAACCCTTTTGGTGCAGTTACAGTTACATTGCCTTGGGTTATCTTAACATTTCCTTCAAGCTCTGCTTTATTGCTTTCAAGATATTGAATTCCCCTATCGCAAAGAATCGTGATGTCTTCCTGAATAAGATGAACATTGCCGTTAAGAATTCTCACGCTTTCATTGTTTATAATTTTTCCAACTAGGCTGTCGGCATTAATTAGTTGAACAATTTTTATTTCTTGAGAATAGACTGAACTGGAAAATATTACGAGAGCGACAAGTCCACAACCGAACAAACATTTTATTCTTTTCTTCCTAAAACAAAACTTAATCATTTTCTTCTAAGTTAATTCTATTAACACTTCTAGTTCTTACACTTTGCAATTTGCACTTTCAATTTTTCAATTTGCATTTTGCAATTTACAATGAGCGTTTTCATTCTTTCGTCTCAATCCTTCCGCTAACGCGGAAGATAACGTAGTTTTTCATACTTTGATCTGATTCGAATCCATAACCTTGAATCTGCTCGGTAGGTGAAGTTATGGTGACAAATTTTTCCGTAAAAATTTTCTTTGTTGCCTGTTCCCAAATTAACTCTTCCGTCTGCAAAATTACTCCACTATCCGACCTTACAATAACATTTCCAAATGCAAAAAGATTATTTGTCGCATCATCGACTCTGCCGCTGTCTGCTGTTAAGATACTCGTATGATTTTGTTCTTTGTCATAAAAATCTATTTTTAGTTTATTATCGAGAAGAGTTTCACTGCGGTTTTGAAATACTCTAACGTGTCCAACATTCAGAATTGCTCTCATCAAACCTGAATCTGAAAAAACAACGCGTGAATTCCAGCTTTCCTGATCGGGAATATCTTTTACATCAATGTTTATGGATGTTGGTTTTACTTTTTCATCAGAACACGAGCCAACAATTAAAAGCAGAAATACAACAACTGATAGTATCCTATAAAAAAACTTTGACATTTACATTTTGATATTTAATTTAACTATCATCTCGGTGTAAAACCAAGATTAACAAGGTCGTGAAGGTGAACCATTCCCACCGGCTTTTTTTTATCATCTACCATTACAAGCTGGGTTATTTTATAAGTTTCCATCATTTGAATTGCGACCGATGCGAGGGCATTTTTATCGATGATTTTTGGAGAATACCCCATTAAATCAACAGCTTTGAGGTCGGATAAATTTTGTGTCTTTTCCATCGCCCGGCGTAAATCTCCATCTGTAATAAATCCGACTAATTCCCCCTTTGAATCAACAACGCATGTTGCCCCCAATCTTTTACTTGTCATCTCTAAAATCACTGCTTGAAGCAGAGTTTGTTCATTAACGATTGGAACATTTTCTCCTTTTGTCATAATTTCATCAACTCTAAGCGTGAGTCTTTTGCCTAAATTTCCACCGGGATGATAAAATGCGAATTCTTCTGCGGAAAAATTCTTTGCCTTTAGGAGTGAGATCGCCAATGCATCACCCATCACAAGTGTCGCGGTTGTAGAAGACGTTGGTGCAAGATCGAACGGACAAGCTTCTTCATTTACCGATACATCAAGAATCACATTGGCCTCTTTTGCTAGAATTGCTTTTGTGTCCCCAACCATTGCAATTATTTTCGTCCCGATCCTTTTTAAAATTGGAAGAATGCGAACAATTTCCTGAGTGCTGCCGCTTTTGGAAATAAGTATTACAATATCCTCCATTCGAACCATCCCAAGATCGCCATGTATCGCATCGCTTGGATGCATGAATAATGCGGAAGATCCTGTTGAATTGAAAGTCGCAACAATTTTACGTGCGATAATTCCTGATTTACCCACTCCTGAAATGATCACCCGTCCATTTGAATTCAGAATCAACTGAACAGCAGATGAAAAACTTTCATCAATTCTATCCAAAAGATTACGAACCGCATCCAATTCGATTTTGACAACGTTTTGTCCGTTAATAATGATGTCTTTGTTATCCATGAATGTCCTATGAAATATATCTTCGCAATTTATTTTCTAAAAACTTGCGCGGGACGTTTTTCTCAAAAACAAATTCGAACTTTTATTTAAAAGTAAATTGAACATCTAAGATCATATCGATTAATTCTCTCACAGCACCTTTTCCCCCTTCGTGCTTAGTAACAATATCTACTATTCGTTTGACTTCCTTGCGTGCATTTTTGGGAGCCGCACTCAATCCTACTTTTTGTAATAAAGGAATATCAAATAAATCATCTCCCATGAACGCAATATTTTCAAAAGTAATTTTATGTTTTTTGGCAAATGCTTCTGCAGGTGGAATTTTATCGATTGTACCTTGAGCTAAATCCTCAATCTTTAAATCCTTCGCCCGCTTTTCAACGATGGCTGAATTTCTTCCGGTTATTATTCCGACCTTTATTCCTTCGTGATGAAGCTTTTCAATTCCATAACCATCGTGAACGTTAAATGTTTTAACCTCTTCACCGCCGGAAGAATATACAATGCTTCCATCGGTCAGAACACCATCCACATCAAGAATTAGCATCTTAATTTTTTTTAGTTTTTCCTTAATTTTTTTCTTCATGAATTATCCAATTATCATATACAAGGTTAAATTTGAGTTTAAAACCATTTTGCACGAACAATATAAAACGATACTGATATCTCTCTAACTTGTAAGATTTTCCTTAATCATATTATCAATTTTCTGAACGGACCTTAATAATGATTCCAATTCATCGAGCGGAAGCTGAGAATCTGCATCGCTGAGTGCCTCTTTTGGATTCGGATGAGTCTCGAGAAATAATCCATCGATGCCAACTGCAGCGGAGGCTCGAGATAAATATGGGATAAACTCGGAAGCCCCGCCAGATTTTCCGCCAATACCTGGAATTTGCACCGAGTGAGTGGCATCCATAATTACTGGATATCCGAGCTGACGCATGATCACGAGCGAGCGCATATCGACGATAAGATTATTATAACCAAAAGTTGTTCCTCTTTCCGTTAGCAGGATTTTCTCGTTGCCGGTTGATTTAATTTTATCTGCCGCATACTTCATGTCGCCTGGTGCAAGGAACTGTCCCTTTTTTACATTTACAACTTTCCCGGAATTACCCACAGCGACAAGCAATTCTGTTTGTCTGCACAGGAATGCTGGAATTTGTATAACATCGGCCACTTCTGTAACTTTTTTAACTTCTTTAATTGTGTGAACATCGGTAAGGATGGGAATTTCAAATTGTTTCTTAGCATCATCGAGTATTTTCAGTGCTTCATCATCTCCAATTCCGGTGAAAGAATCAATTGCTGTACGATTTGCTTTTTTGTAAGATGACTTAAATATAAAAGGGATCTTTAATCTTTCAGTTATTTCTATTATTTTTTCCGCAGTAGAAAAGATCATATCTCTCGATTCAATTACGCAAGGTCCTGCAATTAATACGAACGGATTGATATCCCCAACTTTAATATTTTTTACTTCTACTATTTTCATTTGTTAAGCTCTTGAGTTATAGCTTATCACTACATATTGTTATTAATCAAAAATTTGAATCCACTTATTTCAAAAAAATTTAGAATAAGTTATCAGCTCGTTTTTCTTTTTCGAGCTTTAAAACTTTCATTGCTGCGTCGGTAGCTTCACGTCCACGCGGAGTCCGTTTAATAAATCCCTGCTGAATTAAAAACGGTTCATAAACTTCTTCAATCGTTCCGGGATCTTCATTCACTGAAACTGAAATCGTATTTAATCCAACAGGTCCACCTTTGTATTTTAAAATGATCGTACGTAAAATCTCTTTGTCCATTTCATCAAGCCCGAACTCATCCACATCAAGCATTGAGAGAGCTTTTTTTGAAATATCAATACTAATTACTTTTTTATTGTCGACGTCGGCAAAATCTCGCGTTCGTTTTAATAAACGATTGGCAATTCTTGGTGTTCCGCGGGATCGTTTTGCAATTTCAAGCGATGCATCTTTATCAATTTCGATATTCAATATTCCTGACGAACGGTTTATAATCGAGAAAAGATTTTCCGATTCATAATAATCTAATCTTGAATTAATTCCGAAGCGGTCACGAAGCGGCGATGTTAACAGCCCCGCACGCGTTGTTGCTCCAATCAAAGTGTATTTTGGCAGTTTGATTTGAACGGTTCTTGCGTTTGGGCCAGAATCGATCATAATATCAATTTTATAATCTTCCATCGCAGAATAAAGATATTCTTCTACCACAGGACTTAATCTGTGAATTTCATCAATGAATAGTACAGATTTTTCTTCAAGATTTGTGAGAATTCCTGCTAAATCACCCGGTCTTTCTAATACAGGTCCCGAAGTGGCTTTCATTTTCACTCCAAGTTGATTCGCTATAATATGTGCTAAAGTTGTTTTTCCAAGTCCGGGAGGTCCCGTTAGCAACACATGATCAAGTGCTTCTTTTCTTATTAACGCTGCTTGAATAAAAACTTTTAGATTATCGACGATTTTTTTTTGTCCGACAAATTCATCAAAAGAAAGCGGACGAAGACTTTTTTCAAGTTCTGTATCATCCTTGGTTCGCATAGGGGTTGTATTTTCAGTCTTTCGCATGATTGTAAATTAAGATTTTAACTTTTGTTTAATTAATTCGGTCAATGCATCAATAAATCTTTTAGCATTTTCAAGACGATACTTAGCAAGCTCCTTAATTGATTCATACATAAAGAATGATCCCCTTTTGAACGTTTTGATAAAAGGGCATAACTTCAAAGTACTTAAAAAATCGATCAGAACTCTCCAAAATTATTGATGGAAGAATTCCATGTTTCATACAAATGCTTGAGACAATTTCTGCAATTTTATTGTTGTACTGGGCGAGTTCATCATTTTCAACATCTACTAAAGCCAAAATATCGATATCTGAATCTTTATCTGGAATGCCATAGGCATATGACCCATAAAGAATAAGTCTTCTAAGTTTTGATTTTAATAATGATTTCAGTTCATCAGATATCTCTTGTGCAATCTCATCGCGTATTTTATCATTCTTTTTCATAAAACTTAAATTAAATTTAACTATTAATAGATGGGGATTCAATCAAACAAGAAACAAAGGGTTCCCTCTAAAAAAATTATTTCGATGCAACTTCTTCATAATAATTTTTGTAATCAATTATCGCCCTATAAATTGCATCGGCGAATTGCTGCTGCCCGGATGAAGTATTAAGAAATCTTTCATCGGTTGGATTATTTAAGAAGGCAGTTTCAATCAAAACACTCGGCATCGAAGCACCAACTAAGACATAAAAACCTGCTTGTTTCACACCATTTCTTTTTATTGGTAAAGTCTTTCGAAATTTTTCATCTAAGATCTCAGCAAACTTTTCGCTATGCTTCACATTCGCTGTCTGCGACATTGCAGTCAGAATAAAATTTTCATCAGAGAGATGTTTGTATCTCTCTTCGTATCCTTCTTCAAGTTTAATAACGCTGTTTTCCCGTTCAGCGATTTTTATTGCATCTTCGGTTCTGCCGGGGCGAAGCAGATAAATTTCGTATCCTTGAGAAGTTCCTGGACGAGCCGGAGTCGAATTGCAATGAATAGAAATAAATAATTTGCCGTTGTTCTCATTTGCAATCTGTCCTCTTCTGTATAACTCAATAAACCTATCGTCATCTCTCGTATATACAACTTTTAGATTGGGATTTTTGCTCTTTAATATTGCACCAAGTTTTAAAGTAATTGCAAGGTTAATGTCTTTTTCTTTCGTTCCATTATATCCAACTGCCCCGCCATCTTTTCCGCCATGACCAGCATCAATTACTACTACATCAAACGATACATTGTTTTTACTTGCCTGGCTAGCAATCCGTGTCTCCCGGATTTTTTCAACTATGTCAGGTTTGACGTGCAAAAGTATTAAAATATCATTTGAACCTTTTTCCGAAACAACTTCATTGCTTTGAAGTTCATAGTTAAGTATCAATTTTACGTCGGTTTTATTTTGCTGCTGAAGTGTGGCAATTTCAGAGATCAAACCATTGTTGATTTTAGTATTAAACCTCTCAGAGTCAATCGTCACATTATTCAGCCTGAGATAAAAAGTTTTTGCGGTATAGTTTTTTGAAACATTTTTTATCGGCTTTTTAGACTTCAATCTGAAAATATATCCGTTAGATTTCTCTGTAATATCAAAATCGTAAATGTCAAAAGCCGATGAAGATTTCTGCACTCCAGCAGTTCCACTTTTAATAACTGTAGGTGGGTATTGCGGCTCTGATGATGTTTTAATATCAGATTGTGCTTGCTGTTGAGGATGCGGACGAGTTATTGATGAAGCAACTTGTCCACGCTCAATTCGAATTATGTTTGAACGGTAATCAATAAATAATTTCTGCTCATTAATTTTATTCACTAAATCTATAAAATCATTGATCGGTATGTAAATCGTTCCATAACGATAGTCACTCTCGGTGCTCATTTGATGAATCACTTCCTGACCTGAAATTCCCTTGTATATAATAAAAGGATTATAGGCACTTAAAAATATTCTTCCACCTCCAAGAAAAATTTCCTGTCGTAAAGTGGATCGATCGGTCGCAGAACTTAACTGAAGTGCTTTTGTGAGATCATCAACTGAACAAAAAGTTAGGTTTTGATTTTTGAAAGATGCAACCAGATAATTTGTGCTTGCCCCCTGGTTGTAAACATTAAAATAGAACATTTGCGAGTACGCGTTGGCACTAAACAACAAAATGGTCAATACTGAAAATAGTTTTACTTTCATGCTTTTCTTGTACAAAACTTTGTTTTCAAGATAATAGAAACTAATTTATTTGCAAAGTCGATAATAAGCTTTGTGGCGATGAGTTTGTATGAATTTTATCTAACTCAATTTTTATCTCATCGAAAAAGTTTTTTAGGAAGCCGACCGCTTCCCTATAGCTATCAAAATTTATTAAAAATCTTAGCTTAAGATTCTTCTTTCTCTCTTCGACTTTTACCTCTTTATAATAATTTTGATTCAAAAAACTTAATATGTGCGGAAAATATTTTTCATAGTACCACGAGAATTCCTTATTCGGAAAATTAAGTGAGATACCGCTTTTCGAAATTTCAATTCTTTCAAAACAAGCTTTTGAACCGAGGAGCCTAAGCTTTGCAAGCTCGATCAGATTTTGGACGTTCTCCGGCAGTTCGCCATATTTATCCTGAATTTCGAATTGGACATCGTCCAAATCTGAAAGCTCTTTAATCGTAAATAATTTCGTGTAATAATGCAGCCGTTCATCTTGAAATTCAATGTATTCGGTGGGGATATTATAATCAAAATAAACGTCCAATGTTGTCTCAATTCTTTCGGACAGATCTTGTTCAGCAATGTTGAACAGCTCACTAAATTCTTTTTCTTTCAATTCGGCGACTGCTTCCTCTAAAATTTTCATATACATTTCGAATCCGACAGATTGAATAAATCCGCTTTGCTCCGTACCTAATAAATTGCCAGCACCGCGGATCTCCAAATCCCGCATAGATAAATTAAACCCGCTTCCAATTTCACTGAACTCTTCGAGTGCCTGAATTCTTTGGACAGCATCACGAGTAATTGTATTCAAAGATGGGACAAATAAGTAAGCATAAGCTTGTTTATTTGCCCGTCCAACTCTGCCGCGTAATTGATATAGTTCGGCAAGCCCGAATTTATCGGCACGATTTACAATAATTGTATTAGTGTTCGGAATGTCCAATCCGGATTCGATTATTTTCGTACAGACAAGTACATCGAATTTCTTGTTCAAAAAGTCATGTAAAACGGACTCAAGCTTCGACGATTTCATTTGACCATGAGCTACGCAAAATTTTGCCTCCGGAACATCTTTCTGAAGATAAGCCATCATTTTTTCGATCGAAGCGACTCGGTCATGTACGAAAAAAATCTGTCCGGACCGTCCAAGTTCGAACAAAATAACTTCGCGGATTTTGTTAATATCAAATTTGGAGATTTCGGTGATAATTGGAAGTCTGTTCGGCGGCGGTGTGATTATAAATGATATATCTTTCGAGCCTGCAAGTGACATGTTTAACGTACGCGGTATCGGTGTGGCTGTCAAATATAGTGTATCGACATTTGCTTTCGCTTGACGAATTTTTTCCTTTGCCATTACTCCGAATCGATGTTCTTCGTCTATTATTAAGAGTCCTAAATCTTTAAATTTCAAATCGTCGGAAAGGAGTCTGTGTGTTCCGATTAATACATCAATCTCGCCTCGTTCAAGTTTTGAAAGTATGACTTTTTGTTCTGATTTTTTAATAAATCTCGATAGTGCTTTAACTTGAATTGGATACTTTGATAACCTATCCATAAATGTATTATGATGCTGTTCGGCAAGAATTGTAGTCGGTACTAAAATAGCAACTTGTTTACTATCCATTACGGCTTTGAATGCAGCACGAACTGCTACCTCTGTCTTTCCAAATCCAACGTCCCCGCAAACTAAACGATCCATCGGTGAAGCCGACTGCATATCTTTTTTAATTTCCTCGGTAACCTTTATTTGGTCGGGAGTATCTTCGTAATAAAAGCTAGCTTCCAGTTCTTTTTGCCATATTGTATCTTCTGAAAATTTAAAACCTGACGCCGATTTTCTCGCAGCATATAATTTTATTAAATCACGAACAGCTTCTTGAATCTTTGCTTTTATTCTTTTTTTAGTTGATTTCCATTCATTGCTGCCAAGTTTCGAAAGGGTTGGTTCAGCTGAATCTTTAGATGAATATTTTTTAACTTTATTCAGATAGTTAATATTCACATACACAACGTCTTTTTCGGCATAAGAAATTTTCATTACTTCATGAGGTGTTTCCTGGACTTTTATTTTCTCTAATCCTTCAAACTTTCCGATTCCGTAATCGATATGTACAACATAATCTCCTTTTTTTATCGTGTTTAAGAAATGTTTCGGTGTGCCCTTCAGCTTTTTAGTGTACTTTGTTGTGATGTAAAATGGTCTGTTGAAGATTTGATGTTCTGTGAAATATGCAATTTTTGACCTCTCGTTAATAAATCCTTCGCGGAGAGGAAGAACAGATATTTTTATTTTTCCATCATCCAATAATGTTTGAAAATCTTCCGAGTAGTCGTAGATCAAATCTCTTAATCGATCCGCATGACTTTGCTGTTCAGCGAAGATAAAAACTCGATAATTCTTCCCGGTTAATTTGTTGATCTCTGCCTGAAGTATCTCCAGATTGGAATTTATTTGCGGGAGATTTTTCGCCTCAATCTGAATTAAATTCTCTGAGAAAAACTCATTTTCGATAATTAATTTTGATGAAGATGAAATCTGCTGATCTTTATATTTTGTAAAATCATATTCACCTAAAATTATAACGCTGTTTTCTGCAAAGTCGATTAGAGTTGAATTTGCAGAATTACTTTTTTCATTCGCTGTTGTGTAAATCGAATAATCATTCACGAAAGAAAATGATCGCTGATTATCAGGATCAAATAACCTCATTGAATGAATTTTATCCCCATCAAACTCTATTCGTACCGGACTTGAATGACTGAAAGAAAATATATCTACCAACGAACCTCTTACGGAATAATCACCTCTTTCTTCCACAAAGTTCTGTCGCTGGTAATTCAGCGATTCAAGCAAGTCTATCAATTCGTCGTAACTTGTTGCAATATAAGGAGTTAGTGAGATGTTGTTTTTTTGAAATTCTTCTTTTGTCAAAATTGGCTGAAAAAGTGAGCTATATGTCGTAACTACGATGTTGTTTTTTTGTGATAATTTCTGAAGTACTTCTTCAATTGAAGGTGTGTGAAGATCATGCCTCTCGAATGAGAATAAAACTGAAGAGTCTTCATACCCCAAAAGTTCTAATTCAGCTTTTAATCTCTTCGCCGAAGTAAAATCTTCAAACGGTAAGAAGACAGAATTTCCCTTCTCAAAAAGTTTTATCGCAGCAAATGTCTTTAAACTTCCTATTAAACTTTTTGTGTTTACAATCTGATTGAGTTCTGCAGCTTGTAGTAACGGATTGAGCAACTCAAAATTTGCGAAAAAAGAATTTAGATTATTCTTAAAGTCCACTCTCTAAAAATTACCTTCAATTGCTTTGCGTACAAAACCTTCAGATAACTCTAATCTTCTTTTTGCTTCTTCGTATGTAACTTTTGCACGTATCATAACGAGTGCTGTTTTTACGTGACCGCGAGCTTCCTTTAAATACTTTTCGGCTTCATCATATGAAACTCCGGTTATAGTCATCACAATCCGTTTTGACCGTTCAACTAGTTTAAGATTAGTCATTTGAAGATCGATCATCATATTTTCGTATACTTTTCCGATACGGATCATTGCAGTCGTTGTGATCATATTCAAAACTAATTTCTGTGCAGTTCCACTTTTCATTCTAGTAGAACCCATCACAACTTCCGGACCGACTTCCGGACAGATAGCAACATCCACATCAAGATTGAATTCACTTCTCGGATTGCATGTCACATAAATTGTTTTCGCTCCAAGCTCGCGAGCTTTTTTCACAGCTCCAATTACGTAAGGCGTTCTCCGGCTTGCTGCAATTCCACAAACCGTATCCTTTTCAGTAACCTTAGCTTTAATAACGTCCTTAGCACCATTTTCTTCTTTGTCTTCCGCACCTTCCTGCGCGACAAACATTGCTTCTTTTCCACCGGCAATAAAACCCTGCACCATCTCAGGCGGCGTTCCAAAAGTTGGCGGGCACTCAACCGCGTCAACTACGCCAATTCTTCCGCTTGTACCCGCTCCAAAATAAAGAAGCCGTCCCCCTTCTTTAAAAGAAGTTACAACCAGTTCAACTGCTTCGACTATATAAGATATTTCTTTTTCGACTGCAAAAGCGACCAATTTATCCTCATCATTTATAATTCTGAGAATGTCAAGAGTCCCTTTTGAGTCAATGTCCATACTTTTTTTATTTCTCTGCTCGGTAGTAAGATTTTTTATTTCATCGAATATTCTTTTTGATTCCTTCATCAAAATTCTCCACAGTTACAATGTATTTTTGATTAATGTTACTTTCGTTTCCGGGTTTATAAATTAATGGTCTTATTGATAAATGTAAATTAGGAAATTCTCTTCTAGTCTGATGTATTTCTGTTTTTAAGTCGCCACCCTTCATAACTGCAAGTTGTGCAGTGTTCAATTTTTTGAGCAGTGGAATTGCATAAAAAACTATCGTTTTTAAATCTGCAGTTGAGCGACTGATTATCAGGTCAAAGCGTTTTCCAAATTGTTCAACAAATTTTTTGTCCTCAACTCGTGTCCAATAAGTTTCGACCTTTTTTAATCCAAGAGTTTGGACAATTTCTGTTACTGCTTGAATTTTCTTTTTCGTAGAATCTATCAGTAGAATCTGGCTTTTGTGATGATTGATGGCAAACACAATCCCGGGCAGACCGCCGCCTGTCCCAATGTCCAATACAGATTCATACCCTTTCAGTTTGTCCGAAAAGAGATAACAAGGTAAGATGTGATTGATTAGAACGTTATCAATGTCCTTCCTAGAAATCAAGTTTACCCTATCATTGTATTTCTTCAATAAATCTGCATATTGATCTATCAATTCTGCTTGATTTTGTTCTAATTCGATTCCATTATTCAAAAAAACTTTAATAATGTCCATTTTTTGTTGTTTCACGTGAAAATTTATTTAAGATAGACTAATAAAATAGACAAATCAGACTGCCTCAATCCCGAAATCCGGCTCGCTTGTCCAATAGATCTTGGCCGAATTCTTTCCAGCTTCTCCCTGCTTTCGGTAGATAATGATTTAATTTTCGAATAATCTAAATTATTAGGAATGATAGTCCCCTCGTTTTGATGAAAACGTTCGATCTCTTCATTTTGCCGTTTTATGTATCCTTCGTATTTCATCTCAATTTCTGCCTGTCGAACTGCTTCTCTGAAAATTCTTTCATTTCCATTTAATCTGTAGCCGCTCAATTCCAGTAATTTCGTCAGACTTGTACCTGAACGTTTCGCTAACTTTGCAATACTCTCAAATTGTGAAATTGGTTGATTTCCTGTTGTAACTAAATAATCATTTGTACTTTCTGGTGAGATGAACTTCGAATTTGAATAATCGGTAATTCTAATTACTTCTTTTTCTTTCTGAATCAGTGCATCAAATACTTCTCTGGAAATCAACCCTAATTCATTTCCATACTTCATAAGTCGTATATCGGCATTGTCCTGTCTTAAATTCAATCGGTACTCAGCCCGTGATGTGAACATACGGTACGGTTCTTCTGTCCCTTTATTTACTAGATCATCTATAAGTACGCCTATATAAGCTTCGGATCTTTTTAGGATGAGCAGCTCTTTCTCTTTAGTTTTTAATGCGGCATTAATTCCAGCCATAATTCCTTGAGCCGCGGCTTCCTCATAACCTGAAGTCCCATTTACTTGCCCTGCAAAGTAAAGCCCGTCAATCAATTTTGTCTCAAGCGTTAGTTCAACTTGATGAGGTGGAAAATAATCATACTCCACTGCATACCCGGCTCGAATCATTTCTGCTTTTTCTAGTCCATGCACAGTTCTCAAAGCTCTGAATTGAATATCAGCGGGTAGACTTGAAGAGAATCCATTTACATAAATAAGTTCAGACTCTAATCCGTCAGGCTCCAAAAATAATTGATGGCGAGATTTATCCATAAAACGATTTATCTTATCTTCAATTGAAGGACAATACCGAGGACCGACTCCTTTTATTCTTCCGGTAAACAGTGGTGAATCGGCAAAACCTTCTTTCAGCACACCATGAGTTTTTTCATTTGTATAAGTAATATAACATGATATCTGGGGCAACAAGATTTTGGTCGTCGAATGTGAGAAAAACTCTGGTTCACTATCTCCCGATTGTTCTTCCAAAATGGAGTAATCAATAGATCCTTTATGAATGCGTGGGGGTGTTCCGGTTTTTAATCTACCGCTTGTAAATCCAAGTGATTGCAAAATTTCAGTTAAACCAGTAGCGCGTGACTCCCCTGCTCTTCCTCCTTCCTCCTGATTTTGTCCAACATGCATAACAGCATTAAGAAAAGTTCCAGCCGCAATTATTACGCACTTACAAAAGATCTGTTCATCGCCTAACTGAACGCTTCTAATGGCAGAACCATCAACAAGCAGGCTTCGGACAGTTCCCTCAAGAATATCAAGATTTTTTATCTTCTCAAGTTCATTTCTTGCTTCTAAGGAATAAAGCTCTCGATCAGATTGGCATCGAGGGGACCATACAGCCGGACCTTTAGATTTATTCAACATTCTAAATTGTATTGCCGTACGGTCGGCAAGTCGCCCCATCATTCCACCAAGGGCATCTATTTCTTTTACAAGATGGCCTTTTGCAGTACCTCCAATCGCTGGATTGCATGACATTCTCCCAATCGCATTTTTATCCATTGTAACAAGAGCCACCGAGCAGCCCATTTTCGCTGAGGCAGCTGATGCCTCAATTCCAGCGTGACCGCCGCCAATTACTATTATATCGTAAGAATTCTTCAATTTTCTCTCAATGTTTCACATGAAACGTTTTACTTACCAATACAAAATTTAGAAAAAATAGCATTCAGAACATCGTCAGAAGTAATTTCCCCGGTTAACTCCTTCATGTGGTTTATCGCCTTTCTCATGTCTAATGCAACAAATTCCCCTGATTGATTTGATTCTAAGCTGTTGATGGCATTCTTTAGCGAATCAACAGCTGCTTTGAGGGAATTGAATTGTCTTATGTTTGAAATTATGGATGAATCTTCTGTGTAAATTTTATTAGTCTCAATGAACTCATTAAACTTTTCAAATAAGTCCTCAAATCCGTCTCCCGTCAGTGCTGAAACCAAAACAGAATTTTTCTCAACATCCAGAGTTTGCACAGAAAGTAAATCCTTTTTATTGATTAACTTGATAATTGTTTTTGCGTCTAGACTTTCCCTAAAATATTTATCGAGTCGATCATCAGAGTTCTCAATATCAGTAACAAAAAAAACAAGATCGGCTTTACTAATGAGATTCTTTGCTCGCTTTACTCCTTCTTCCTCTATTTTATCATTTGAGTCTCTTAACCCGGCAGTGTCATATAGTCTAAATAGCGTGCCATTAATAACAATTTCTTCTTTAATCACATCTCTAGTTGTTCCGGGGATATCACTAACAATTGCACGGTCATCTTTCAAGATTCGGTTTAGAATACTTGACTTGCCAACATTTGGTCTTCCAACAATAACGGTGTTGACTCCATCAAAAATGTATTTGCCCGTTTTGTAAGTTGAAAGTATTTCTTCAATATGTCCAATGATTGTCTCAATTTTTTGAACAAGCTGGGACTTGTCCAGGAACTGAAGGTCTTCTTCTACAAAATCGAGTTCAAGTTCTATCAAACCCATTGCCTCAACCAGATAATTTTTAATTGTATCAATTTTTTTAGATAAAAATCCGTCCAATTGTTTTTTTGAACGAAAAAGCGCTGTGTCCGAACGGGATTGAATAATCTCCGCGACAGCTTCGGCTTGTAATAAATCCAGTTTCCCATTCAGAAAAGCTCTCTTTGTAAATTCACCAGGTTCTGCAAGCCGGGCTTGATTTGAAATTAGAAGTTCTAATATCTTCTTTGATATCAAGCTACTTCCATGATATGAGATTTCAATTGAATCTTCTCCAGTGTAAGAATTCGGCGAGCGGAAGACTGAAACCAGAACATTATCAATATTTTGCTCTAAGCTTCCATAATGAATTGTGTATGAAGCTACATCTTTGAGTTTACTTTTTCCGAAAAATATTTTATTCCCGATTTCTATCGCCTTTGGGCCGCTGACTCTTATCACAGAGACCGCACCAATTCCAGGCGGAGTTATTATCGCACAGATTGTATCTTCGTTTTGCGTCATAAATAAGTGTAAATTTAAGAAAATAATACTCACTTTAATATCCTGAATTTGATATCCATTACGAGTAATTTAAGTTCGTTCAGGGAAGAATAACCCATCTGCATATTTTCCTTTTCGAAAAATATTTGTTTTTTGATTTCCTTTAAATGTCTCTTATCTTTATTATGTGCACTATGAGAATACATACTTCATCAAAGTCGATGACATCACAATCGGCAATTCGGTTATTGATGAATACTTTTATTGCGATCTTGATAAATGTAAAGGAGCGTGCTGCACACTTGAAAATGCATATGGGGCTCCGTTGACAATTGAAGAGACAAATACGCTTGTCAAGCTTGTAGAAAGTGTAAAACATTATCTTCCCGAAAAAAGTCGAACCTCTTTAGAAAGGTACGGTCCATTTGAAAAACATAAAGGAAATTATCACACTCGCACGATTGATGAAAGAGAATGTATTTTTGTCTACCGGGAAAACGAAATCGCAAAATGTTCTATAGAAAAATCTTTTATGAACCGCGAAATTGATTTCCGAAAACCAATCTCCTGCCATCTTTTTCCGATTAAAAGAAATTTTTTCGGACATGATGTAGTCAGAACGGAATTCCTAAAAATTTGTAAGGATGCAATTGCGAAAGGTCTTGATTCGAAAACTTTAGTTTATGAATTTTGTAAGGATTCGCTTGTCCGTCTATATGGCAACAAGTGGTATGAGAAATTAAGAACCCTTGTAAATGATGGTAACCGATAAAGAATAATGTTAAGCCTAAATCTCAAATTGTCTCAGCAGCTCAAGATGCTGCCGCAGCAGATACAGTATCAAAAACTTTTACAGCTTAATAATCTTTCACTTGAATTGAGAATTAAGAATGAACTTGATATGAATCCGCTGCTTGAAGAAATTCCAGAAGAAGAAATTTCTATTGAACAGACCAGAGAAGATGGAGCTGATTCAGATGAGGAATCCTTTGTATCTGATTCACAGGATGAATATACTTTTGAAGATTTTTTAAATGATAACCTTGAAGGATATAAATCCCCCTCGCAAGCCGATGCTGAAGAACAAACGGACATTCCTGCTCCGGATAGACCATCGTTAAAAGAAGATTTAATCGCACAACTACGCATGTTAGATCTCTCCGAGAATCAATTCCGGCTCGGAGAAGAAATAATTGGATATCTTGATGAAGATGGTTATTTAATTTCTGAACTGAGCGATATCGTCAAAGATTTAGAGTTATTTGAACATATCATAATTTCGAATGAAGAGGCGGAAAAAATACTCCGCCAAATTCAACACTTTGATCCTCTGGGGATTGGTTCCCGTTCTTTAAAAGAATGTTTTCTGATCCAAATTGAGGAAAGGGAATTAGATTTAAAATTGAAAGAGCTTGTCGTCAGAGTTCTCAAAGAAGCTTATGAGGATTTTACACATAAACGTTATGAGGCGCTTCAAGATAAGCTTCAAATCACCCGAGAAGAATTAAAAGAAGCTCTTAATGTAATTCAACATTTGAATCCAAAGCCGGGCGAAGGCGATATTCTTGCATCAAGCCTAAATCAAATCACCCCGGATCTAATAGTTGAAAAAGTTGAAGGACGTTTTATTGTTTACCTAAACGACAGAAATGTTCCCCAGTTACGATTAAGCACTTCATATGAAACTTATCTTGTCCAGAAAGGGAAGCGTGCGAAAAACAAATCTGAAAAAGATGCGAAAAAATTCATGCGTGAAAAGCTCGACTCTGCGAAATGGTTTATCGAATCAATCAACCAAAGAAAAATAACTCTGCTTCGAATAATGAATATGATATTGGAGAAGCAATATGACTTTTTTGACTTGGGTATAAAATATTTAAAACCAATGATATACAAAGATGTGGCAGAGCCGTTACAGCTTGATATATCAACTATCAGCAGAGTCGTAAACGGGAAATATGTTCAATCTTCGATCGGCATACATGAACTTAAATACTTTTTCAGCGAGGGGTTGGAAACCGATTCAGGTGAAGAAATCTCAAACAAAAACGTAAAAATAAGAATTGAGGAAATAATTTCGTCCGAGGATAAAAAGAAACCGTTCACCGACGAAGGGTTGGGTGAAATTCTGAACAAAGAAGGAACAAAAATAGCCCGTAGAACAGTGGCAAAATACCGCGAGCAGCTTGGACTCCCCGTTGCTAAACTTCGCAGGGAATTATGAGTTATGCTCTTGATGTTTTTATAATTGTTTTACTCTTCCTGATATTTTCTGCGATGCACAGCATTACCGCATCAATAAAATCGAAGAGCATTTTTAAAAAATTTCTCGGGAATAGAATTGCCTTTTATAGATTAGGGTATAATCTAATAAGCATTATTTCTTTCATTTTGTGTTGGACATTATCTCCAAAACCACAAATTTATCTTTATGATCTTACGCCACCATGGGATATTATTATTCTCGTATTACAAATTTTTTCTTTATTTGGTTTTATTTGGACACTCAAGTTTTTTGATACTATGGAATTCTTAGGTATCAATCAGATTAAAAGATATTACCAAGGTATTTTCTCCGAGATGTACGATGAGAAACCAACTCTGAACTTAAATGGTCCCTACAAAATTTCACGTCACCCCTTGTATTTGTTCGCAATTTTATTCTTGGCTTTTCGACCTTATATGTCTTTGTTTTATTTTGTATTTTTGACTTTAACTATAGCCTACTTTTGGATAGGATCGTATTTTGAAGAAAAGAGATTGCTAAGATATTTTTCCGATGATTACCCAAGTTATATGAAAAAAGTCTCAAGAATATTTCCATATAAATATTTCATGAACCTTCTTCTAAAAAAATATAAAATGTTTTTTGTTGTCGTTTCAATTGTCATTTTTAGTTTTGGAAATGTTAAAGCAAGTTCCAACCCGGATTCTATATTAGTTGATCTTGGTAGTAAAGTTATCACAGTCGATGAGTTTTATAAACGATTTGAGCTGACTCCTTGGCCCCGACGAAATGTGCGAAACATTGATGATGAAATAAAATCTGAATTTCTTAACACTCTGATTGCAGAAAAATTAATGGCAATTGATGCAGAGAACATTACGCTTGACACATCAATTGCTTTATCGAGTGCCTATTTACAATTAGAAAAAATGTTTGTGCGTGATGCTCTTTACAAGAAGGAAATACGAGGTAAAGTAAAAATCTCCAAAGAAGAATCTGATAATGCGTTTGCAAAAAGTCTATCAAAGATTTTCTGTCGATATATTTTTGCTCATGACTCAGCACACGTTTATGACATTCATAAAAAATTGATGAGCGGGAAAGATTTTGATTCTATCCTTTCAGAACGTCCGGAAATTGAAAATCAAAAAACTCCATTTGAAGTTACTTACGGAACACTTTCTGAGGAGATTGAAAATATAATTTTTAGAACTGAAATAAAAAATTTTACTTTTCCGCTTCAAGCAGATTATGGGTATTACATCTTCAAAATTGATAGTACTCAATTTGAAGCAGTGTTCGGTTCAAAAGAATCAAACGATACTTTTAGAAAATCTCAAAAAACACTGAAAGAACGATTAGAGAATAAACGATACAACGAATATTTCAAATCCTTTTTCTCAACAAAAAGGGGAGAGGCGGATGGAACTGCGTTTTGGATTCTTGCCGAGCCGCTGATTCGTTCGTTGCAAGTAAAATTCGAGGACGATTCTAAGCTCGTTAAAAATAAATCTATGCTTGATCCAAACGATGTTGAGCAAATCGAAAGTCAGCTTGGATCGCGAATCAATATGACTTTGATTCTTATCGATAACCGCAAAATTTCTATTGGCGAGTTTTTGCGGGCAATACTATTCAAAACTTTCAGCGTTGAAGATTCATCACGAGAATACATTGCAAGAAAGATAAGTCAGGCAATAAAAAGTTTCATGGAAGATGAATTCCTTGCAATGGAGGGATATAAGCAGGGACTTCAAAATCTGCCCGATGTTAAAGCCGATCTCGAAATGTGGAAAGGTTTTTATTATAGCGTTTGGTTAAATCGGTCTTGGCGTTCACAAAACCAAATCACCGACGCCGAGATTGAGAAATATCTAAATTCGCGTTCGTCTCTTCCTTCAGAGATTGTAATGATAAATATTCAAGAAATCCTTGTGGATAGTCTCGATCAAATTGAAAAATTACTACAGCTTCTATCCGATGGAAATGATTTCGGCGACCTCGCACACAAGCACTCAAAACGGAAATGGGCAGCTGAGAAAAACGGTGAGTTTGGATATTTTACTAGCACAATGTATGGTGAGATCGGTAAAACTGCGGCAAAAATGGAAGTCGGAGAAATTTTCGCACCGGTCGAATCACAGGAAGGATATTCAATCATAAAATTGTTAGACAAAAAATCAGAACCTCCGAATGAAATAGTGAATTTAGAAAATGTAAAAGAGAAGTACCGTTCGGAGCTTTTTGAAAAAAAATTCACTCAGTTTAGAGATAACTATGTTGCAAATCTGGCACAGAAATATATCAAAAACATTAATTACGAAATGCTTCATAAGATCA
>JAHJVF010000528.1 GCA_018828505.1 Bacteroidota bacterium
AGCATTGAAGCCCAGCTCGCGGAGTTGGCGGAATTTGCCAAGCGAGAAAACATAGAAATTGCGGAAACCTTTATTGAAAGCAAAAGCGCAAAGAAGCCCGGGCGAGAAATTTTTAACGAGATGATGAGCAAAGTTCACGAGAGCAAAGAACCAGTTGGCTTGATTGCGCGGCACCCGGATCGTCTCGCCCGAAATTCCGTGGACGGAGGACTCATCATTTACTCCATAGACACTACTAAAATCGCTTCTTTGTGCTTTCCCACTTTTTGGTTTGAGCCAACTCCGCAAGGACTTTTTATGCTTCAAGTCGCCTTTGGCCAGTCAAAGTATTACTCGGACAATCTGTCCGAGAATGTAAAGCGCGGGATTCGCCAAAAACTCAGGCGCGGAGAATGGCCCGGCCTT
Source organism: Bacteroidota bacterium (assembly GCA_018828505.1). Taxonomy (GTDB): domain Bacteria; phylum Bacteroidota; class Ignavibacteria; order Ch128b; family Ch128b; genus JAHJVF01. The sequence continues at coordinate 406 of JAHJVF010000528.1, forward strand.
GCGCCGTTCGGTTATGTAAACAATCCGAAAACACGAACGATTGAGCCAGACCCGACCAAAGCAAGAGTTATCAAGAAAGCGTTTGAGGAGTACGCGCAAGGCCGCCATACACTTTTATCGCTTGGCGAACGCCTGAGTTTTTGGGGCGTGGTGAGCGGGACCGGAAAACCGCTTTGCAAAGCAACGCTCCAGCGAATGCTCACAAACAAAGTGTATCTCGGTTTAATCGTTCACAACGGCGAAACTTACGAGGGCGGTTTTCCGGCAATTGTTTCCAGAGCGACTTTTGAGAAAGTGCAGGAAGTCTTAAAGAACCGAGCCAAGCCGCGCCATTCCAAAAAGCGGCACAACTTTCCATTTACCGGACTACTTACCTGCGGCGAGTGTGGCGCGGCCATTACCGCTCAATATGCCCACGGACACGGCGGGACTTACAAATACTATCGTTGCACGAAACGGCTTGGCTCGTGTTCGCAAAGTTATCTGCGGGAAGATTTACTGACCGAACAACTAAAAACGGAAATCTCAAAAGTCGCTCTCTGCGAAGACTGGGCAGTCTTTCGCCCAAAACCTTGAGGAGAAAATCGGGGAAACAGAACAAAAGCTGGATAGATTAGTAAATGCCTTTTTGGACGGCTCAATTGAAAAAGAAACCTATCTTGTTAAAAAAGACGAATTCATCAAAACAAAAACAGACCTCAACAAAAGAAAGTCTGATTTTGGGCGAAAGGGAAACAATTGGATTGAACCATTGCGGGATTGGATAAAAGACGCTCACCACGCTGAAAAACTGGCTTCGTCAAACGAATTTGATGAAATCAAATCATTTGTGGAAAAAATTGGAACGAACCGCCAAATGCTGGACAGAAAAATCCGTTTTGATTTCCGCCCACCTTTTGATTTAATCCCGAAATATAAGGAAAAATGCGAGCGTAGCCCCGCCCCTGCGGGGCGGAGCGAGCAAACAATCGCTTCCAAATTTTCAGAAAGTCTTGATTGGTCGGGGTGCTCGGATTTGAACCGAGGGCCTCTTCGTCCCAAACGAAGCGCGCTAGCCAGCTGCGCTACACCCCGGTGGCCTGGGCGGGAATCGAACCCACATCCGCTTACGCGGACAGCATTTTAAGTGCTGCGTGTATACCTGTTCCACCACCAGGCCATGCTGACTAATTATATCAAACAACCAATTGAGCTGCACCCACAATCCCGCAATCTTTGATCTCTTTAAACTTAACTTTATACTTGGTTAAACTTTTTACTGATTCCTCAACAGTTTTCCGGTAATTATATCCTACCCAAAACAAACTGCCTTCCATCACAAAAACCATATCGCGCTTTTTATAATTAGTAATACCCGCTATCTGGCAGGAAATTAACTGGGCTGAGTACTTAAATAACTCTCTGGCTAACATTTTGTCTCCGTTAATTTCTCCTCTGGCCGCTTTATCCATCTGATGAGTAGACTCAATCTTACTAAACTCTTTTCCCAGCCTTAAATTATAATGCTGAAACAAATACGCTCCGGAGACTTCTTTTTCAAATAAAGCCTCTCCCTTCTTAATTGATTGGCTATCAACCTGTAAGCCGGCAGGGCTCTGCGGAAACTTGTTAAAATTAGCTGACTCTAAATTAACTAAGCTGTGCTCGTCCAGGAAAAAA
>JAHJVF010000163.1 GCA_018828505.1 Bacteroidota bacterium
ATGATAACAGCCTGTTTGTAACAGAATTTGGTTTTCAAGGTCCGGCGAATAAGAAAACTATTGAAAAATATTTATCGAAAGATCATCACAGTGTGCAGGATGCAGTGTTTGAATTTCATAATAAGCAGGTTGAAGGACCGGAAAGAATATTTAAATTTTTATCCGGACATTTACCGGTTAAAACAGAATGGGATGATTTTCTTTATCTCGCTCAGCTTAATCAAGCGCTTGCATTAAAGATGTGCATTGAACATTGGAGAATGAATGGCATAACAAACGGCAGCATTATTTGGCAGATAAATGACTGCTGGCCTGTTACAAGCTGGGCTTTAATTGATTCGGAGCTTCTTCCAAAAATATCTTACCATTTTGTCAAAAATATATTTCATCCGCAGATAGTAAGCTTTGTCGATAATGTGGATTCAATTTCAATTAAGTTTTTAAATCAAAACAATAAAGAATTTAAAGGAAAATTAAAGATTAATTTTTTTAATGATTTTGATGGAGAAATGGTTTACGAGGAGCATATAGATATTTTGGAAGGAAAAAACCTAAAGGAAATAAGTAAAATTTTGTTAAAAAAATTATCTCCCGACAAATGGACTTCTGTTGCTTCACTTCACAATGAAAAAAATGAATTAATATTCAGAAATTCTTATACACGCGAAAGATGGAAACATAAAATTCTTTCTTCTCCTAATATTGAAGTAAGTAGTGAAAATAATGTAATTATTTTAAAATCTGATAAACCGGTATTTTTTATCGATCTTTATTATCCCGAAGCCGAATTTTCTGAAAGAGGATTTATAATTCTTCCCGGTGAAGAAAAAAAAATAAAAATGTTGCATCCTGACAAACCTATAAGGAAAGAAAATTTAAAATTATTCTCTTTAAATAATTACCTTCATAGATAGAGAAATAAAAATGAAAGTATCATTAAGCTCTTTAATAAATAAAAATATTTTCCAATTAATAATCCTCTTTTTTTTCCTTACGGAGATATCCGCCCAGCAGGTAAACATAAACCGGATTGAGATGATGCCTAATTTCCCTTCACCTTATGAAATGAGGGATTGGAAAAAAGTTACATTAGGTTATGATTCGCTTGTTTATAATTTTAACCTCACGGGGAAATACCTTCCGCTAATTACGCTTAAAACAAATACTATTAATTATCCTGATCATAACAGTTTTGGATTACACACAGTTGTGGGCACAACATCTCCATCTTCTGCCGAAGCAATAAATGTTTTGCCTTCGGTTATTGGTGCAAGTCTTGCAGGTGTTGATAAATTAAATCAGAACGGATATAATTTCGTTTTAATGTGTGAAGAATATTTTAATAAAACGAATAATGCGAATGTTTATTTGAATCATCCAACCGGAAGTAATTGGGATGATTGGTGGTACGATGTGATGCCAAATATATTCTTCTATGAGCTCTATAATTTATATCCTTCTACCGGTGATTTTTCCAATCAATTTGTTAACGTTGCCAACCGATGGTTGGAAGCTGTCGAAGTAATGGGCGGTAATACAACACCTTGGCAAAGCGCTTATATGAATTACCGCGCGTTTAATCTTATGACTATGACTCCATTTTCATCCGGGGTTGTTGAACCTGAAGCAGCAGGTGCTTTAGCCTGGATTCTTTACAATGCTTATATAGAAACAGGAAATGAGAACTATAGAATAGGTGCAGAATGGTGTATGGAGTTTCTTAACTCTCTTACTTCGAATCCTTCATACGAATTACAATTATCTTACGGAGCTTATACCGCAGCAAGAATGAATGCTGAATTAGGTACAACGTATAATCTATCAAAAATTATTAACTGGTGCTTCGATGTTGGGCCACTTCGTCAATGGGGAGCTATTCTTGGAAAATGGGGTGGTTACGATGTACACGGATTAATTGGGGAAGTATATAGTTTTAATAATTATGCCTTTTTAATGAATACATTTGAACAGATTGGTGCATTAGTTCCAATGGTTCGTTACAATGACCGTTTTGCAAGATCGATTGGAAAGTGG
>JAHJVF010000164.1 GCA_018828505.1 Bacteroidota bacterium
CTTGTGAATCCATCGGCTGTTATTTTATATAGATAGATTCCGCTCGATAATCCATTTGCATTAAAGAAGTACTTGTGAACACCGGCAGATTGAATTTCGTTGTTCACTAATGATACGACTTCTCTTCCGAGTACATCATATATCTTCAAACTGACATTTGAACTTTTCGGTAAAGAATATTCAATCACAGTACTTGGATTAAATGGATTTGGGTAATTTTGTTTCAGACTGAACTCATTTGGAAATTCGGGATTATCTCCAACCGAAGTTGAAAATCCTACGAAGTCAGCATCAGTTCTTGGAACTAATTTGTAATTGCTGAATGAAAAGTACAATATTCCAGTTATCGAACCGAATTTATTACCGGTTTTTACTTCAGTTGTTTTGTATAGTGGCAATGAGGCAGTCCAATTATTATGGTATTTATTCGGACCTTCCTGAAGTTCTGTTCTCAAATCACCCGATCCATCTGTAATCATAATCTCGCCAAAGTTGCTGTTTCCACCACCACCAGGACCCGGGTTACCATCTGCATTCTCATTTGAAACAGTAAGATTGTTGAATTTGATCAATACGCCTTCCCATTTTTCAGAACTAACTGTTCCTTTCGTTTTTCCACCGATTTCTCCGGTAGTCTGAAGTTGAGCTGCAGGAAGTGCATTGCCGGAAGAGTGTTTCGTCATACTTGTAACTGAATCAATTGCTGTATGAGAGAATAGTTCTCTAATAAGTCCTGATACCGAAATATCATCCCCTTTTTTTAATTCATCACCCGTTAAACCTGCAACCCAAATTCCGCTCCAAGGTCCTGTTCCATTTTGTATGTAAGAACGACGTGTGATTGATCCACCGTCTCCTCTCAAATCAGAAGTGTCAGCAGTTACTATTCCGCGCAAAGTCACTCGATAATTGACATAACCACCTAATCCGTTACCAAATGGAGAATATTGAACATCCTGAATTGTCAATGGTCTGTTGAGAACTAAATAAAAGTATCTTGAGCGGGTTGTATCAATTGGATTGATTGATGTATTATTTCCATCATCTTGAGCCCAAATGAAATAGTCTACTAAAGCCGAATCAGTAACACCAGGAATAGTTCCGCTCCAGATTGAACCGCTTGTATTGGTCATATTAACCTCGGTTAAAGCCCCGCCATTAACTCGATATTTTATTTTAGCGGAATTAATGGTTCCATCGATATCTAATATTTGAGCTGAAACTTGGATTGCTTGTCCCGGACCTACGACATCCTGATTTCTCAAAATGGAACTAATTGCTGGAGGAATTATTGTTCCAATTGTAATATCATCAGGAAAAATTGGTCGGATAACATAACCCAGTGCTCCAGTACCAATTATACCACGAATTCTATCAATAGCTGTTCCATTTAAAGGTGGGTCCCATTCTCTAATCTTGTAAGCACGTTTTGTAAAATATGCTGACTGTCCATGAACTTGGATTTTATTACCATCCAGATCCACTATTGCAAAGGGATTAGCTTCACTTGTCGATGTACTTCGATCAGTTGCGATGACATTCCTAAGTTCAACATACATACCTTCATATTTCTCTCCCGTTACAAGCCGCATGGCTGTACCATTTGCAAATTCCGACAGTTGAACAGTAACTGGCGCTGGTCGTGCAGGTTTTGTCCCAAGGAAATTTACTGGAACGGTCCTTAAAACATTAATCTGTGTCTGACGGTTCGATCCATACTCACTCACTACACCAGTTATTGCTGCAACTTGTGCAGAATCAAGTAAATCCATATAGGTAATCTGGGTTACACTATCATCTTGAATGATATTCAAACCAGCCCATTCACTTCCAAATGCAGTGTCGACTAAATATGTCTGCCAGCGACCACCTGCCCACATTATTGGTCTTCGTGTCGTTGATGGATTATCTAATGTTGGAACCATCACCAATCCAACGACTGTGACTGTGTCACCCAACTTTGAAGAAGCATCGTTGCCGGCTGTTAAATCCACCTCAGAACGAAACTGAATATCTCGTATCGAAACCGTCGGATATGTTTGTGCATAAACGCTCGAAAAAGCTAAAACAATTATAGAGGTAATTAATAGAAATTTTTTCATCTCTAACTCCTTTATTATTTGATTACTAAAAACTTTCCAGTTTTAATTTTTCCGGTAATTTTATCTTTCACTGTAAAAAGATAAAGCCCGGTCGCAATTGCTTGATCGTTACTCGAGATCAAATCCCAAGCATGTTCGCCACCAGATAGGATTTGATTCCCTTCTTTCGAATAAGTTTGGAACCAGCGAATATCATTGCCACTATAATTTTGATCATGCTGGAGAACTTTTACAATATCCCCTGAAAGCGTATATACAGTAATTTCACACGATTCAGGAAGGTTATAAAAATAAATTTTTCGCTGTCGTTCGCTTGGCCCGTCCCAAATAGCATTTGCATAGTATGGATTTGGATAAACACCAATTTCTATCTCGTCTTTAGAGTTAGCCGGTGTACCCGGAAGGACTCTCGCCGCATTAACTAAAAAACTTCCTTCCAAAATATCTATATTATTTTCAGGGTCTCCCTTGTCGAATCCGGTAACTGAAAAAATATACTGCCAGCCATTGAGCAAATTTTCGAATTCATACTTATAATAATACTTGGTAGTATCCCCCTTAAAAGTTTTCGGTTCCGATAATTGAATGTAATTAAAGCCAGTGTTATACCCGATTTTATTACCAGTACTGTCAAATTCCGCTACTTTAATGAATAGGGACTGTAAATCTTGAGCCTGAGTTAAATCTGCACCGGCGTTTGTGCGATAAATTCTATACCCTTCAAAATCCTTTTTCTTGGATAAAGGATCGATTGAATTCTCAGATGATCTATCCCAATATAAAGTAACTTTACGGTCTTCCGATACAACGCGGAGATTTGGCGTAGTGGGGGGTTCGGGAAATCTATAATTCGTGTTATAGATCAGCTGTGCCCAGTTAGCATTTATGTAAAAGTTTCTCCGCTGAAGTTCTGTATCAAATCTAGGTAAATCAGTACCGTACTTCTTTGCACAAATTATAGCAAAAGTCACGTTAATAGAATCACCCGGATTAATTCTTGAAAATGGTCCGGCACTTATCATTACTGAACGGTTACTTGGTGTTGTTCTTAATGGATCGATCCTACTTTTTGTGAGTGACTGTGACATTTTTTGATAACGCTGATTATCATCTTGTGGAGCGAAATAAATTGGGTCAGAAGTATTTCTGAACTGCCACGACTGAAAATAGGCTGAATCTTTCTTCGGAGTTGACCCCAAATATTTTATACCGAGATAGCTGTCACTGAAGCCGGGGTCACCATCAAAATCAAATTCATAAGCCATTCGCATACTATCTATATATCCATTTCCACCATGAGCATAGAACGGTCCGCC
>JAHJVF010000165.1 GCA_018828505.1 Bacteroidota bacterium
ATCTCGAGTTCGTTCGTGCCGGACATCACGGTGTATGGTATCAATCGAACTATCTTAGAATTGAGACTTCATTCCGGATCCACTCAAACACATGCATTCTTTGTATCAATCGAACTATCTTAGAATTGAGACGTGATTGTGGTAAGCGTTGCGCCGGGTGCGGACGCTGAGTATCAATCGAACTATCCCGATTCACTCACGAAAAAGGACGAAATCGGGACATGCCTTAGAATTGAGACTGCATCGGCTTGTAGCTCTTTAATCAACGTTGCCGGAGTATCAATCGAACTATCTTAGAATTGAGACGAATTTAACTGACGCACGTCCATCCACACATTTAAATTAAGTATCAATCGAACTATCTTAGAATTGAGACTTCGTTGAATATAATTGCTGTATTCATTCCATTTCGTATCAATCGAACTATCTTAGAATTGAGACTCACTTTCATCACCTTCTGTTTCTTCGATTACTCGTGTATCAATCGAACTATCCCGATTCACTCACGAAAAAGGACGAAATCGGGACATGCCTTAGAATTGAGACACTTCTTAAATCTCCGTTGTTCTTTTCGCCTGTCGTAGTATCAATCGAACTACCTGTCCCACGAAACGAAGTGTAGTGGGATCCCGAAACTTGTCCAGAACCAATTAATCGGGACAGGTGTAGAACCTGTCCGACGAAACGCAGTGTAGGCGGATTGTCCCGACAACATTCAATTATAGGTTGTCGGGATAACTTGTGGTGAGTTGGAACAGTTTCAACGAAGTATTTATCGAACCATCGAACTACCTGTTCTACGGAACTAAGTGCAGTGGGACCTGCCACTACGAAACGCAATGTAAGTGGATTGTCCCGCCCATATTAAACAGTAACTTTCTTGCATCTTAAAATGTCCATACATAACTTTGGACTAAAATTTTGGAGGTAAATCCTGAAATTCACCGGCGTTGATTACTATTCAATAGACGATATATTTTCCGATGAAGAAAAATTAATTAGAAGCACGATCAGAGAATTCATCGACGACAAAGTAATTCCAAATATCGAAAAACATTATCGAAATGGTACTTTTCCAATGGATTTAATCCCACTGTTGGCTGAACTTGGAGTGTTTGGCTCAACACTCCCTCAAAAGTATGGCTGTGCGGCACTTAATAATATAGCTTACGGATTGATAATGCAGGAACTCGAAAGAGGGGATAGCGGAGTAAGAAGTTTTGCATCTGTACAAAGCGCTTTGGTGATGTATCCAATCTTTACTTTCGGTTCAGAGGATCAGAGAAATTACTGGCTTCCAAAATTAGCAAGTGGGAAAAAAATTGGCTGCTTCGGATTAACTGAACCGGATTTCGGCTCCAATCCTGGCGGTATGATTACTCGCGCAGAAAAAGTTGATGGTGGATACGTCTTAAATGGAGCTAAGATGTGGATAACAAATGGTACAATTGCAGATGTTTCTGTTGTATGGGCGAAACTCGATGGTGTCGTCCACGGATTTTTAGTTGAAAAAGCTTTTAAAGGATTCTCGGCTCCGGAAACAAAAAACAAACATTCACTTCGTGCATCGGTTACATCGGAATTAATACTCGATAATGTTTTCGTACCTGAGAGTCATTTGCTCCCTAATACTTCCGGATTAAAATCCCCATTGATGTGCCTAAGTCAGGCACGTTACGGAATAGCGTGGGGGGTAATCGGTTCGATGGTGGTTGCCTATACCACCGCACTTAATTACGCTAAATCCCGCATTCAATTTTCAAAACCGATCGCTGCATTCCAATTAACCCAGGCAAAATTAGTTCATATGATCACAGAGATCACAAAGGCACAACTTTTAGTCCTTCAATTGGGCAGATTAAAAGATCAAGGAAAAGCACGGTTCACTCAGATATCCCTTGCAAAAAGAAATAATTGTGAAATAGCTTTGGACTTGTGCAGAATATCTCGTGAGATACTTGGTGCGAATGGAATTCTTGATGAATATCCTGTTATGAGACATGCTGCGAATTTGGAATCGGTTAAAACTTATGAAGGAACGCACGAGATGCACACTTTGATTATTGGTGAAGACATTACAGGGTTCCCCGCTTTTGAATGATTGATACTATTGAAAAATTTATAGAATATGATTCTTTAAAAGAATAGCTCATGAGACCAAAATGAAAGAAAAAATTATTTATGAAGCTTTAACTTTTGATGACGTTCTGCTGGTGCCGCGTAAGTCAAATGTACTCCCGCGAGATGTTGATCTTTCCACAAAGCTGACTAAAAATATCACATTACACATTCCTATAATTTCAGCAGCAATGGACACGGTAACTGAATTCGATTTTGCAATTGCAATTGCCCGTGAGGGGGGGCTTGGAATTTTGCACAAGAACATGTCTATTCCTCACCAGAAGGAGATGGTTGAAAAAGTAAAGCGATCTGAGAGTGGAATGATTAAAGATCCGATCACTGTTCGTCCTGAACAGACAATTCGTGAATCGCTCGAACTGATGCAGAAGTATCGTATATCAGGAATTCCGGTCGTCAATGATGACAATCTATTAGTTGGAATATTGACAAACCGTGATTTGCGGTTTGAACCGAATCTGAATTTACATGTTCGTGATATAATGACTAAAGAAAATTTAATAACTACTACTGCCGGAACTACGTTAGAGAAGGCAGAACAAATTCTTCAAAAATATAAAATTGAAAAACTTCCCGTAGTTGATAAAAAAGGGAAACTGATCGGATTAATTACTTTCAAGGACATCCAGAAAAAGAAAAAGCATCCTTTTGCATGTAAGGATAAATTTGGACGATTACGAGTCGGGGCTGCAGTCGGGATTGATAATACAACTATCGAGCGGGTTGATGAGTTAGTACGGGCTTCTGTAGATATCATAGCGGTGGATACTGCTCATGCACATTCTCAGGGCGTACTCGATATGGTTAAGCAGATTAAAAATAAATATCCTTCAATCGATTTAATTGCAGGGAATGTCGGAACAGCCGAAGCAACTATCGATGTAATCAAAGCCGGGGCAGATTGTGTCAAGGTTGGAATTGGTCCCGGATCGATATGTACCACTCGAGTAATTGCCGGAATTGGTGTTCCTCAGATTTCTGCAGTGATGGAATGTACTCGAGCAGCAAGGAAATTCAAAGTTCCGATCATTGCCGATGGAGGAATTAAACAGACGGGTGATATTCCGAAAGCAATCGCTGCCGGTGCCGATTTAGTGATGATCGGAGGATTGTTTGCCGGGGTTGAAGAAAGTCCGGGAGAAAAGATATTATTTGAAGGAAGAAGTTTTAAAGTTTATCGAGGAATGGGTTCGCTTTCTGCCATGCAAAAGGGAAGCAAAGATAGATATTTTCAGGATGTTGAAGAAGATATCACAAAATTAGTTCCTGAAGGAATTGAAGGGCGTGTTCCATATAAGGGACCTTTATCGGATACAATTTATCAAATGCTTGGTGGTTTGCGTTCGGCAATGGGCTACTGCGGAGTTAAAAATATTGATGAGCTAAAATCAAAAACTAAGTTCATCAAAGTAACTGAAGCCGGATTACGTGAAAGTCATCCGCATGATGTAATTATCACAAAAGAATCGCCGAACTATCGAACTAAAACAAATTTATGAGCTGGTTCTAACAGCATAGTCATCACTTTGTGAAAGGGGAGTTTTTATGTTTTTCAATTTAGATTATCAGCAAAAATCACAACACTTAAATTTTATTGTAACTATTTAGAGTATTCTCATTCATGAAAGGTGAAATTTTTAAGGTTAGAATAAATTCCCTCAGGAGAAATCTATCTCTTTCAAAAACCCGTGCATTTATAAGTTTTTATTCGAAAGATATTCGCTTTCTCTCCGGGTTTAATTCTTCCAATGTGTGCTGTTTGTTGACTCGCGATGAGTTTATAATCATAACTGATGGCAGATATAAAGAAGAAGCGAATTCGATAAAAAATATTGCCAATATATTTATAGCTGATAAATCTTTAGTCAAAGCTTTATCAGAAATCATAAAAAACCACATACTTAAAGAAGTGTTGTTGCAAACAGAAAAACACTCCATAAAAACTTTCAACGAGCTTGTAGAAATTTTCGGAAAACGAAGAATTAAGTGCCGCGAAAAACTTATTGATCAATTTATATCGAGCCACGATACTTTTGGAATTGAATCAATAAAAAAAGCTGTTAGGATTGCGGAGAAGTCTTTCTTAGAAATTATTCCTGAAATTAAAGAAGGAATTACTGAAATCGACCTTCAAGCCGAACTAAGATATCGATTGAACAAAAATGGATCGGAAGATGAAAGTTTCCCGCCAATAGTTATATTTGGGAAACGAACTTCGCTTCCACACGGGAAATCATCTATAGGCAGACTGAAAAAGAATTCGCCAATCTTAATTGATTGGGGTGCAGTTGTTAATGGTTATAACTCAGACCTTACGCGAAACATTTTTTTTGGAATACCAACCGAAAGATACATCCAAATCCATGAAATTGTGCGGCGGGCAAATGAAATGTCGATTAATTTGCTCCGTTCTGGAACTAATGTTCGAGTCATTCATAAAAAGGTCGTTCAATATTTTGAAAAATATAAAGTTGAAAAATATTTCGTTCACGGACTTGGGCATGGCTTGGGTTTGGAACTTCACTCGTATCCAAGAATTTCAGTAAACAGTGACGATAAATTAATGAAGGACCAAATTGTAACTATCGAACCGGGATTATATCTTCCCTCTAAATTTGGTGTCCGAATCGAAGATGACATTTTGATCAAAGCAAAGAAGGTAGAGCCCTTTAGCACTCTGCCTCGTGAATTAATAATTTTATGATTTGACTCAAGTGAGCGGAAAATAACGGAATTATCTATTTCGCTAGGATTTGTTTTTTGGTTTAAACCCAATATTGTTTGGTACATTGATGCCCCCAGCCTGAAGAGAGTGTGTTAAAATTATGTGTAAAGTGTTTCAACTCATCCCCCTTCTCTTTCAAAGAGAAGGGGCGATTTCACTCTATTTTCAAAGTCCCTCTCTTTTTAAGAGAGGGATTTAGGGTGAGTTCCTTATTTGTTAATGAATTTTCACACACCCTCTGAAGGGCGGGGTAAAATAATAAGATAGAATCACCACTATAACCCTACCTTTTAAGGTGGGGAGTTAGTTCAGAAAAAAAGTAAATGGGCTTTAGCCCAATAAAGAAAATAGTATCAAAATTATTATTTTCATTTGTCCTTTTTAATCAATAAAATCGAGCGTTTTATTAAACGGTCAAAAGAATAATTTCAATATGCCTCATAAAGTATTAGTAATAGCTTATTATTTTCCACCGATGGGATTCAGCGGTGTTCAGCGCATCACTAAATTTGTTAAGTACATGAAAGATTTTAATTGGGAGCCTACTGTCCTCACGATAAATCCAAGAACCTATTATGCTTTCGATGAATCCCTTCTTAAAGAAATAGAGGATTTGCAAATTCGAATTGTTCGGACTAATCCTAAAGATCCTACGCAGAAAGTTTTTGCTCAATCGAAACTCAAGAATGATTTTACAAGAAAAATTCTTAATCGGATCAGCCAAACGTTCTTCTTGCCTGATAATAAACGTGGCTGGATGTTCGATGCAGTTAAAGCAGCTTCGAATCTTTTGACAAATGAAAAGTTTGATATGATTTTTGCAACAGCTCCTCCTTATACCTGTTTTAGAATTGGTGATGCCCTTAAAAGAAAATTTAATGTTCCATTGATACTTGATTACCGCGATGCTTGGTTGGATGATGTACTGTCGTGGTATCCGACTCCATTTCACAGAGCCATTGTAAAAAAAATGGAACAACGGGTTCTTCTCAACACCAACAAAGTTATCGTGTACACCCGTCACATAAAGGAACATTTGCTGACTCGATTCCCGTTTTTATCTTCCGACGATATAAAAATCATACCTCACGGTTTTGATGAAGAAGATTTTCAAACAGACTTTCAATCATCAAAACGTAAGGATAAAATGCGTCTCACGTATAGTGGAGTGTTTTATGATGAGAGAACACCAAAATATTTTGTTGAAGCTGTGAAGAGATTGTTTTATGAAAGACCTGAGCTTTCAAATAAAATTGAATTTTGTTTTGTCGGTAACTTCAAAAAGAAATATGAAAAGCTTATTTCCGATCCGAACTTGTTTAACGCCTTTAACATTGTCGGATATATTGACCATAAAGAATCGGTTAAATATTTGCGCGATTCAGACGTGTTATGGTTAATGATCCGTCATTCGAAGAATCCCCATTTAGTTGCAACCAGCAAGCTGTACGAATATTTCGGGACTAAAAAACCGATCCTTGGGTGTGTCCCTGATGGAGCTGCATCTCAGCTACTGAAAGAATACGAAGCATCGATCATTACTCATCCGGAAGATATTGATGGGATTAAGAATGCGATCATGAAATTCTATGATTTGTATTCAACGAATCAATTACCCAAACCAAAAGATGAATTCGTTCAAAGGTTCAGTAGAAAAACTTTAACTCAAGAGTTGATTAAAGAATTTCAATTTCAATTAGAAGCATGAAGTTGAACGTTGCGGTAATCGGCTCCGGTGGAAGGGAAGATGCTCTCTGCTGGAAAATATCCCAAAGCAATTTGTTGAATAAGCTTTATGCAATTCCCGGAAATCCCGGAACTCTCCGCTTTGCCGAAAATCGTTATATCGATCCACTAAATTTCGAAGCCATTAAAGAATTTAGCCTGGATAAAAAAATTGATTTGGTTATAGTCGGTCCTGAAGTTCCGTTGGTTAATGGGATCAAAGATGAATTAGAAAATATTGGGATAAACGTTTTTGGTCCGGGTAAATCAGCTGCGGAAATTGAAGGGAGTAAAATATTCGCAAAAGAGCTGATGAAGAAATATAAAATTCCGACTGCAGAATATTCTGTCTTTGATTTCAATCAGAAAATTGAGGTTGCAAAACACTTATCATCAATAAAATATCCGACTGTGATAAAAGCCGATGGATTAGCCGCCGGAAAAGGTGTTACAATCTGTAATGATTATGAAACGGCCATCGAAACAACCGAACAGCTTTTCACTGAGAGAAAATTTGGAACAGCCGGTGAAAAAATCGTAATTGAAGAATTTTTAGAAGGAGAGGAAGTTTCAGTCTTTGTTATCACGGATGGAGAAAATTTTGTCCTTTTAAATCCGGCTCAGGATTATAAGAAGATCGGCGATGGAGATACCGGAAAAAACACCGGTGGAATGGGAGCTTATTCTTTCGAAAGTATTTTGGCGCCTCATCAGAAAAAAGAAATTATAGACAACATCATTAACCCGACACTTTCGGGGATGAAATTAGAAGGAAGAAAGTATACAGGTTGTCTTTATTGTGGTTTGATAATCACTAAGGACGGAATAAAAGTTATAGAATTTAACTGTCGATTTGGTGATCCTGAAACTCAGGCTGTGTTGCAAACACTCGATTCTGATCTGCTGGAAATTATTTACAGATCAACACGAAATGAATTGGATCAGATAAAAGTTAAAAACAGCGGTTCAGCGATTTGTCTCGTACTGGCTTCACAAGGTTACCCTGATGAATTTGAAAAAGGGTTTGAAATATCCGGTATCGAGGATGTTGAGAGAATTAAGAACGTAAATGTATTTCATGCCGGTACAAAGCTTTCTGCCGGAAGATTGGTTACAAACGGTGGGAGGGTTATTAATATCACAAGTTCATCAAAAAATGAATCTTTTGAGCAATTGATTTCAACAGTTTATAATGCAGCAGCGCAAATTGATTTCCGGAATAAATACTTTCGCAGCGATATCGGAAACAAGGGAATAAAAAAATTTGGATAGAAAAGATTCCATCTTTTAAAATTTTGATATTGATGTGAAAAGATGGAATCTTTTTTGAAGCTTGGGGGCCATGACATCACTCTGCCTACTATCAAAAGTTCAAATCTAATCATTGAGTAACTTCAGCACTCACAGGACTGTTATCTCAGTATCCAAAAAAGTAAAGAAGAAAACGAGAAATATTCTTGGGCTCTTCATTCTAATAACCCCTTTTAAGTTATCAATGATCACCGTAGTAAATAATGATTCGCTGCCACACCATAAACGAATAATTTCTTGTGAAGGCGGGGCACATTGAGCTATCCCGACTTTGTCGGGAGAGCGTCATTCCTATTGCTGTTAGGCGCAGTAACTTTTGCTTGCTCTTGGGCTTGAGCATGGAATGACATAACAGTTTGGTTCTTAAACGCGTTGATACGATTGTTAGCGAGCTTGATATATTCCTCACTAATATCGTAGCCAACAAATCTTCGTTCGTACTTCAGAGCGACTAATCCAGTTGTTCCGCTTCCCATAAATGGATCAAGAATAACGTCGTCTTTGAATGAGTACAATTGAATAAAACGATTGGGTAGTTCTTCAGGAAACGGAGCAGGATGCCCGACTTTCCTAGCAGACTCCGCGTTCATCGTCCAAATTGACTTGGTCCATTCTAGAAATTGTTCCTTTGAAATCGTGTTCTTTTTATTTTTCGATTCACGTGAGTAAGCACCCTTAGAAAAAATGAGTATGTATTCGTGCACATCGCGCAAAATAGGATTGGCTGCTGACAGCCAGCTTCCCCAAGCAGTTGACGGACTAGCGCTTGAAGCCTTGTTCCATATAATTTCACCACGCATATTGAAGCCGATGTCGATCATCATTCGAGAGATATAATCAGAAAGTGGTATATATGGCTTTCTACCTAAATTAGCCACATTGATACAAGCGCGACCGCCGTTCACTAAGACGCGATAGGTTTCTGTGAAAACATTTTTTAGGAGAGTCAAATATTCCTCAAGAGTTAGGTCTTCGTCGTATTCTTTTGAGACATTGTAAGGTGGAGAAGTGATCATCAAATGAACACAGTTATCTGGAAGTTCCTTCATATTCTCGGAGTTGCCAAGAATGACGGTGTTTTCGTATTCCTTTGGAAGGGAGTTTTCTTCGGTAGAAAAAGACTCGGTCGGTTTCATTGACTCATATAGACGAGAATTGTAAAACTTGGAAGAATCGTGATTGATTCGCCCGCTAGTTCCGAATGAACTTGTTTCAGTGCCTTTTCTTTTCATATTAATTTCCGATAAGCAATAAAAACTTTTCTGCTTTTTTAATCTCTGTTTTCTCTTGTGATGCTATAGAAATAATTTTGCCTAAATTAGCCTTTGAAATCATAGAAGAAAAGAAATTCAATTTGCCTTTGATTAGTGTTGCAAGAAGTTTCTGAAGCTGTTGCAGACTGCTGATTGTTTGGAACCCCGCTTTGGGGGTAACCTTAATGAAGTCTGATTCAGTGGGTTTGGGATTTAGGGATAAAAAAGCTTGGATAACTCCAGAAGTTTTCAGAAAATCTACCTTGTCTTTATAGGTATCGGTGATTGGACTATTGCCCAATACAACAATCGGAATTTTCGTTGAAGCTGGACCAGATACTCGAATGTTAATGGATTTTCCGATTGCTTTGAGCATTGAGTCTGAGCGAAGGAGAGAAGGATTGCCCTTATGGGTTTTGTAATCTCCCATGAAAGAAATGCGATTGTTTTTCTTTTCGTACTTGTAGTTTGAGACGACGCTCATTTTGACCTCGAAGAGTAGCTTAACATCTTCAGCCTTTTGCATGACACCGTCCTTTGAACAAAAAGCAACATCGGCGCTTGATTGTCGAGTTAGTCCTAATTCTTCACAAACGATTCCGTTGACAGCATGTAATTCAAACTCCTCTGCAATTGGTGAGAGAAGATTCTTTGCCCAGTTCTCTGTGAATTGCCCAATGAGAGCGTTCCGACTTTGAAGAGTTTGATTTACATCGCTGCCTTTCGGAATGTAAGCGAAATAACCTTTAGATAATTTGTAAAACAATTGTTCAGGTGAAGCAAAATGTCCTAATGCTTCGTTGAAAAACTCAATTTCGGTCTTGTTGGTCCAAAGGTCGGATTTTGGCATACGTGTTGTCTGGTAATTCAAGTGTTACGGCTCAATATAACAAATCGTAAGTGCAGAATCTAATTTGAATTCACCGAGAATAAGTGCAAAAGTTATTGAGCCTAACGGTTCCAGCATATACGAAGTTCGCCGAAGGTGAATTTCCCGAAGGGCAGGGCGTAAGCCCGAAGCGTATATGCTGTGTTAGGCGGAGTTGAGATTTCATAGTGGTATATCTGAAGGCTCATACACAAAAATACCTTTGGGCGCTTTTTGCTTCATTTCCACATCCTTCGTTAAAAGTGGAATTCCATATTGTTCTGCAACTTGAAGGATTATTGCATCACCACCTTTTATTCCTGTTTTTGAGCCCAGCATAGAAGCTCGCTCCGCTACTTCAAGGGTAATATCTAACCAGTTAATAGCAGGTAGTTGTGAGAGGTTTTTATAAACAGCAACTGCAAG
>JAHJVF010000166.1 GCA_018828505.1 Bacteroidota bacterium
GAAATTCCAAACCCCAAAAAATAAATAACAAATAAATTCCAATGACTAAA
This sequence comes from Bacteroidota bacterium, assembly GCA_018828505.1. GTDB lineage: Bacteria > Bacteroidota > Ignavibacteria > Ch128b > Ch128b > JAHJVF01. The sequence goes on from JAHJVF010000166.1 coordinate 51, forward strand.
ATTCAAAATTCAAAACAAACCGCCATCGGCGGAACACAGTTGCATATAGTGTTTGCATTTTGTTTGAGTTATTGGAGTTTTGATAATTGGTCATTATTTGATGCTTGTGATTTGGGCTTTTCCTTTTTGGTTCTGGCTTTGCTGGTTTATGTTAACGGAAGTTGAGATAAGAAGTTATCAGTAAATTCTTTTCCCGGTTTTTTTAATTTCTTCAACAAAAGGATCATCATTTGTAAAATTCTCACTTTTAAAGGGATGAATTTCAAAACCGGCGAATTCTAAGTTTGGATAGGTTGCATCTATGATTACAGCAGCAACTTTATTTCTGTCTTTAAATCTATTTCCTTCAAAATCTTTGGAAACAACCGCAACATCAATATCACTTTCTTCTGTCGCATTCTTAATAGAATACGAACCGAAGAGATAAATACAGTCAAGTTCAAAAGAACCAGATAAAATAATAGCAAATCTGCTTAATAGAATATTTAAATCTTTTTCATTAACCATTCGTGCAGACTTTTAATCTTATTGGTTCTACCGTTAATTGCCTGCCTGCGGTAGGCCTGATCTTTACCCACAAAATTAACTGGACACAGGTGGAGGTCTGATAAAGTTAGGGGCGAAAAATGATATACACACTTCCCACATTTCTGTTATGTCATCAAGCCGCTGTAATCCGAGCCATAGACTCTTTGTGCCGGGTTCTCCGTCTCCTTTACGTCCTAGAAATCCTCCTAAACTTGCCACCATATGTATCGATTCTCTGAGTGACGGTGGTTTTTCAGGCGGTACCGGATTATGTGTTTTATATGCAACAAGGGCTTTCCATTCTGCATCCTTAAAAAAAACTGTACATGCTGCATCAGGTGTTTTCCGAAGGATCCTTTGGACACGTCCAAGTTTTGTTAAATGAAATATCCGCCAGGCTACTACCATATCAACGGCAAGACATGACTCAATTCGTTCTGCTTTTCCCAATTGTCGATTCTCTATCTTGCATCCGCTTTTTAATGTACGATGATATACTTCTATCCAAAATCGAATTGTATATCAGTCCAACTTCTCTACGGCTTCTTCAAACGAATTAACTTCTATTGTCGTTATCAGCATCCATTCCAATTTATCTTCAGATTTATCTTCAGAGGGCTCAATTTCTTCTTTATCTTCAGACGGGCATCCTACTTCTTTGGCAAGTACCGCATATACTTCCCTGCCACAAAATAGCTATGTATTGGCAGGCAGTTCCTTTAAATGCTTCTTTTGCTTTGGTGCTTTCAATTTAACTTTTGCAAAACGTATCTCTAATTTGACTTTACGACTGCTTCGTTTTCCTCTCCTTGGAATTTCTATTTCCCGTATTCCGCTTAATGGTTGTTCAGATACATAATCCCATAAATATGTTTGTCCATCTGCCAATAGTCGATTATGTTCTCCTGAGTTTAACACTTAATATCCGTAAGTTATTGTAAAATAAGGGATTAATTAGCAAAAAGTGCGAAAATTATCACTACAACGACTTAAAGTTACTTTTTTAGGTGGGGGGAATAGTTATTGTTTAACGTAATTTAATGCATCTGTTTCAACGAGGATGTTTTCTGGTTGTCTTAATCTAAGAGTTGAAAATATTTTAGATGCAAGGCTGTTGTGTTTCCCTCTCAGATAATATGTCTCATTTTCAATCTTTATCTCGCTAAGTTCCATCCCATTTAATGCTTCTTTAATTTTTTCAGGTGAAAATTCAATCTTGTTTTTCCTTAATCTAAACTCTAATTCACGTTCTAGCAAGAAAGCTAAAAAGCACATTACAAAATGACCTTCAATGTGGCTTTTTGTTCTTAGAAAGATAGGTCTCGTTTGCATCGTTGATTTAATTATGCGGAAAGATTCTTCCACTTTGTACAAATTATGATATTGTTCTATTATTTCTTCCGGCGATAAATCCTCTCTGCTGCATTCTAAACCGGAGTAGTCATCAAAAAGCGATTCTCTTTCTATGCGGTCATAATCGATATGGAATTGGCGATCACCTACATTTTCTGATTCCTTTGTCTTAATATATTTCTTATATCCTCTTTGTTCTTTCAGTAGTGAGTAATTCTTTTGTTGAATTATTTTTTCAGCTTTCTCGATTGCTCTTGCTCGGTCTCGCTTATCCTTAGCTGCGCGGTTTGATGAGTAGATGCAGACTAGTTTTAATGATAAAACATTTACTTATCCGAAGGATCCTTCGGATAATAACATTATTGCTTGTCTGCCCTTAGGGCAAATTTTCCTAATGGAAAATTTGGGTTTAATAATTAATTGATTGCTGAATCTAAATCGTTAATAAGATCTTCGACATCTTCAATCCCAACTGAAAGTCTTACCAACCGATCAGTTAAGCCGTATTTTTCTCTAACTTCTTTTGGGATAGAGGCATGTGTCATAGTAGACGGATGGCAAACCAAACTTTCTACACCACCAAGACTTTCTGCAAGTGTAAAAATTTTTAATCTATGCATAATGTCTTTCGCCTTTTCGAAGCTTTCGACCTCAAAAGTAACCATACCACCAAAACCTCTCATTTGCTTTTTTGCTAATTCGTTCTGGGGGTGGGAATCCAATCCCAGATAAATTACTTTTTTAATTTTCTTCTGGCGGGATAAATAATTTGCGACTTCACTTGCATTAAAGTTATGCCTTTCCATTCTTACGGCAAGAGTTTTAGTCGATCGTAAGAGCAACCATACATCAAATGGGGAAGGAACCGCACCAACAGAATTTTGAATAAATTTTAACTTATCATGCAATTCATCAGAATTTAAGACAATCACCCCACCAATTACGTCACTATGCCCGCCTAAATATTTCGTACTGCTATGAATAACTATATCTGCACCAAGATCAAGCGGATTTTGGAAATAAGGGCTCATAAAGGTGTTATCGACGCTAACCAAAATACCTCTTTCTCTACAGATGTCAACGGCACCAGCGATATCGGTAAGAATTAATAATGGATTTGTGGGGGATTCAATGAAAACGAGTCGGGTATTGCTTTGAATTGCAGCTTTTAAATTTTCAAGATTAGACATATCTATGTAGCTAAATTCCAATCCATAATCAGTCATAACCCTATTAAACAACCGGTATGTACCACCATACACATCATTTGATACGATGGCATGCTCACCGGATTTTAATAATTTGGAGACTGCATGAATCGCCGACATACCGCTCGCAAAAGCTAAACCGTATTTACCTTTTTCAAGAACGGCAATATTTTTCTCCCATGCGGATCTTGTTGGATTTCCGGAACGACTGTATACAAATCCCTTATCTTTTCCCAATTCTTCAAGGCAGTAAGTAGTTGTTTGAAATATTGGTGTTATCACTGCACCGGTTGATGGATCGGGGGGCTGTCCGGAGTGAATTGCATCTGTTGAAAATCCCATAACTTTTTCTCTTTAGTTTTACAAATTAAATATAAGGATAATAAAATTATCTAGGAGAAATTTGCATGCTCGAGAATATCATAACGTGTAATAATATCTATTATCCTTCCGTATTCGGTTACAAGAATTGCCGGTGAATCGCTCAAATATTTTCTGACAACTGTAAGTTCCGTCTTTTCGTCTAATGTTGGAAAGCTGGGCTCCATTACCTCTTCTATATTAGCATCCAGCATATTTGGATTTTCTAATAGTATCCTAGTTAATTTTGCTTCACGAATGCTTCCAACCGATTGACCACTATCAATAACAGGTAATTGAGAGAAACCCTTCGTGTTAAGAACTTCAATTGCAGCTTTGACTTTATCTTTAGGATTTAAATAAATAAGCTCTCTTGACTTCCCATTCCGTTTTGCAAATACAATATCTTGTAGAGTTCTTATTTCTATTGGGAGTAATCTTTTTTCTCTGAGCCATTCATCACTGTGAAATTTTGATAAATATCTTTCGCCTGTATCGCAAACGATAAAAACCATCACGGCATTTTCATCAAGTTCTCTTGCAATCTCAAGTGTTATCCCTAAAATTGTTCCTGTACTTCCACCGCAAAAAATTCCTTCTTCTCGGGATAACATCCTTGCATAGTTGAAAGAATCCTTATCGTTGATATTATAAATTTTATCAATGTATTGGAAGTGAACATTATCAGGAAGACAGTCCTGCCCAATACCTTCCACTAAATATGGAACGGTGGTTGACAAAACAGCATTCTCTTTATAATCTTTAAATATCGAACCGAAAGGATCGGCTCCAATAACCTGGATGTCTTGATTTTTTTCTTTTAAATATTTTCCCACGCCGCTAATAGTTCCACCAGTGCCAATACCGGAAACAAAATGAGTTATCTTTCCATCGGTCTGTTCCCAAATTTCGGGCCCGGTAGTTCTGTAATGAACTTCCGGATTAGCCGGATTTGAATATTGATACATGAAAATAGAATCAGGTGTATCCTGATTTATCTTTTGAGCCACAGTTATATAATAATCCGGATGGTCATGCTTTACCGCATTAGAAACAACGATTACATCTCCCCCTAACGCCTTGAGGTAATTAATTTTTTCAGAACTCACTTTATCCGTAACCACGAAAATCGATTTATACCCTTTCACAGCACATGCTAAGGCAAGACCAATTCCGGTATTACCGCTTGTAGCCTCGATTATTGTTCCTCCGGGTTTTATTCTACCCTCTTTTTCGGCTGCCTCGATCATAGCTATACCGATTCTATCTTTTAAACTTCCTCCAGGATTAAGAGATTCCATCTTTGCAAAAATTTGGGGTTTTAAACCGCGTGTTAACTTGTTCAATTTTATTAACGGGGTTCTACCAACAAGCTCAAGTAAACTGTTTTTATAATTCATTGTGTCATAAAAAATATTTTTAATCGCTTCAATTTACAAAAATATGTATAAGAAAAATAAACACTTTTTATTATCGTGGAATTAATGTTGACGACCTAAATCAGAATCCTAAACTAAATGGACTACTTCTCTATATTAAACTAATTTGGAGTATAAAAACGAGTCATGCCACATAGTGGTGCATTCGCATTAAATACCGAAACTCATCCTCCACGCCTGCCTCTGCAATCTCAACCTGGCGGGCAGGCAACTCCTTCTGACATAGTCACCACTTTGTGGTCTTACCAAGAGAAGAAGTGAACTTTAAGTGAGGGTGACCAAAAAGTAAAATTTGATGTCACCCTGAGCCTGTCGAAGGGTGACATTTATTGAAAAATGGTCAGATTTCGACAAGCTCAATCTGACAGATTATGTTTTAACTTACTTTTCAGACAGCCTCATTTAGGGTGAGTTATGTTTCTAAAAACAGAGTTTTCTATCAGTGTCAATTAAATCCTCAAATATTATCGTACAAAAAGTTTTATTAGTTGTATATTCTACAAGTACAACATGATTCCTTTTTATACCCCATCAAACTAATATTAAATATTTTGTCGAAATAACTAGAAGATTTTTTCTTATGTAGAAAATGATTTCGTCTTAAAGCGGAAACCGCGTATGAAATCCTCGGCCTTTATTCTCTTTTTGCCTTCCAGTTGAACTTCTTCAAGGATTATTTTTTTATCAGCAGTATTTACATAAATTTTTTGATTTTTCAATTCGATGGTACCGGGTTTAGAATCAGATAGATTATCGGTAAGTGAACTTTTAAATATCTTAAATGCCTTTTCTTCAATTAAAGTATAGGCCGCAGGGTTAGGCGATAGACCTCGAATAAGATTGTGGATCGATTCTGCGGATGAATCCCACCTAATTTTACATATCTCCTTCGTAATCTTTGGTGCTGAAGATGCTTTTGAATTATCTTGCACTTGAACAGAAACATCCCCTTTAGAAATCATATCAAGCGTTTTAATTATAAGCTCAGAACCAACCGAAGCCATTTTATCATGTAAACTTTCGAAATTATCATCTTCATCGATTGATATTTTTTCCTGGAGAATTATATTTCCGACATCAACTTTTTCCTGCAATAAAAATGTTGTTAATCCGGTTTCCTTTTCTCCATTGATCAAAGCCCATTGAATTGGTGCGGCACCTCTGTATTTTGGCAGGAGTGAACCATGTAAATTAAACATACCTAAATGAGGAATCGAATAAACTTCTTTGGGCAGTATCCTGAACGCCACGACCACACCGATATTGAATTCGATACTTTTTAATTGAGAAATGAATAATTCGTCCTTTAAATTTTCTGGCTGGAGGATTGGAATGTTGCTGTGAAGTGCAATTTCTTTAACCGGTGAAAATGATTTCTTCTGCCCTCTCCCCTTCTGTTTATCCGGAACGGTAACAACTGAAACAATATTATACTCATTATTTATGAGCTTCTGAAGACATATTGCAGCAAAATCAGGCGTTCCAAAGAAAACAATCTTCATTTTAGATAATTCATCTTTTTCACTTTTAAGAAAATACTTCCTGTCAATCGTTATTAAACTTTAGATTAGTCAATTAAATAACCATTTGTATCGAATTACTTTAGCAGTACAATTTTATGAACCATAAGTTTTTGAGTAGAATGCCCTACTGTCATTGTGATAAAATAAACATTGCTTGCTAAATTCATTCCACCAGTATCCAATTCTACTTCAAATTGTCCCGGAAGAATATTTCCTTTATAAATAGTCGAAATTTCCTGACCTAAAAGATCGAATAATTTAATTGTAACGAAATCTTTTTTAGCAGCAGAAATTCTAATTTTTGTTTTTGCATTAAAGGGATTTGGATATGAACTCAATCGAAAATCTTTAACAATTAATTCATATTCTTGCTTTACGCTTGTCACCGGTTTGGTAAAGCTTGTTTTAACTGCATTCCAGTAGTCGGTACCCATCAATTCGTAGTTCCATAGGCCATCTCCTCGGCGCCAATCCCAATACGCGAAGTGCCATCCCCTCTCAAGTGCAATCTCAGATATATCAGTTAGAAATTGAATTCCGCCCATTTGCTGCTTCATCAAACCAAATTCTCCCATTGAAATGGGAACATGATGACTATCTTGAAAGGCTAATACATATTCATAAATAGTGGTCTTAAAAAAGTTTTTATCATGATACATATTCAAGGACCACTCAATGCTGAGGAACATTCCTGGAAATGTTTTGGTGTTTGGAGATGCTTCTTTCGTATATGCCTGTGGTCTGTAACTATGAAATTCATATATAATGAATGGATCAGTTTGAGGTTCGAGTATTGAAAAATATTCGGCGCTTGTATATGAAACGTTTTGAACCACTACGGGAATATCAGTTGATACAACTCTTATTGAATCAATAAGAATAGAATAAATATTTTTCATAATTATTCCTTCTGCATCCAATTTATTTTTAAGCAGCTCTGGTGGATATGCTACATAATCGAATAATGGATTCGGCTCGACAATAGGAATAATCGCCACGAATAAACTATCCGGAAGATATCGTGTAACAATGTGCTTCAGCATGGAGGCATAAAGTTTTTGTTGATCCAGTCTTTTCCAAATGGTTGATTTCGGTGCTAAACCGGCAGATTCCAAATAAACATCACGTCTTCCTGGACCTTGTCTAACTGCAATCGAGTAATAAATTCTTGCAGAACGACAGTATTTTACAAGAGAATCAATTTCATCTATATAATTTTGTTTTATTGTGTAAGGCGAGTCAACATCCTGGAAACCAAAGCAGCCAAGCTGTGCATAGTTTGCTCCGGATGCTTTTAACTCAACAATGTCCTGGTTCGATTTTGGGAATTCATTTAATACATTGAATCCGCGAAAGAAACTAGGTATTTGCCATTTCGAGAATTTTGTACTGATGGTTTGTCCGAAAAGCGAACAATTAAACATTAAGATAATAGGTATTAATATATATCTCATTCTCATAAAATCCTCTAAGTTAATTACTGTTAGAATTTTTCAATTAAATTAGTTTTTATGATGTTAAGGATCCGACAAAACTATAATTCTGATATCTGATAATTTAGCTCCACCTCTCTGTTCAATATTTTATCTAAATCCTCTTCAATATTCTTTTTCTCCTCAGCAGAGATACGATCGGTTAATAGTATCCCATTAAGGTGATCAATCTCATGCTGAAGAACTCTGCCAAATAATCCATCAAAATTTTCTTCATGAAAGTTTAAATCGGTATCTTGAAAACGAAGCTTGATTTTCTCGGAACGTTCTATATTTAATCTTATACCTGGTAAACTTAAACACCCTTCTTCATAAGTAGATTTTCCTTCACCGGAAAGAATTTCTGGATTTATGGCAACTATTGGTTTTGATTTTTCATATCCTTCGACGTGCGACAGATCGGCAATAATTATCGAATCTCTTGAACCGACTTGATTAGCAGCTAATCCGACTCCATCACTTTCTTTCATTGTTTCAAGCATATCTCGAATTAACTGCAAGGTCCTTTGATCGACTTTCAGCACTTTTTTTGCTTTTTGCTTGAGAATTTTATCTCCATAAACATTAATTGTTAACACAAAGGCATATTTCTCTATATCTTATTTGTGGTTTAATCCAAGTTAATTAATTCAATATGAAAACAAAATTGAAAATTCTTTCCAAATTTTGTTCTGTTTATACAAAAATAAAGGAAAAATTTACAGAATAACTTTCTTGACAATAAATAAAATATGATGGATATTTGCGTAGCATTAAATAAAATAGGAGAGCTCTCATGCACAAACTCACCAAATTTTTTTCAAGAGATAATTTTCAAAAGAGTAATTTTAATCAATTCTCGTTACTCTTTGTGATCATTTTTTCTCTTGTAACTTGTACAAATTTATTTGGTCAAGGTATAACAACTGCAGCAATCTACGGAACCGTCGCTGACCCCAACGGCAATCCTTTAGTTGGTGCAAATGTTGTTGCTTTACACGTACCGACAGGTACAATTTATGGAACTACAACTCGTGCAAACGGTGATTATAACTTACCCAATTTGCGAGTTGGTGGGCCATATACTCTAACTTTTTCGTTCATCGGTTATCTTAAACAAGAACAAGTAGGCCTAAATCTTCAACTTTCACAAAGTTTACGTCAAGACTTTGTCGCATCTGAAGAAGTATTTGAAGCTGGAGAAGTTGTTGTTACCGCTGAACGGAATCCCATTCTCAATGCATCAAGGATTGGTTCAGCATCCAACGTATTGAGAGAACAAATCGACCGACTTCCCACCATTACGAGAAATTTTGCGGATTATTACAAATTATCTCCATATTTCAATGGAGTAAACAGCAGTGCCGCAGGACGTAACAACCGTTACAATAACATTCAAATCGATGGTGTTAATTTTAATGACTTGTTCGGTCTAGGCGGAACGGGAACACCAGGTGGACAATCAAGTGTTACACCAATTACTCTTGACGCAATTGAAGAATTTCAAATCGTTGTATCTCCGTTCGATGTTCGTCAAGCCGGATTTACCGGTGCCGGTATCAATGCGATTACCCGCAGCGGTACCAACAATTTTAAGGGTTCTGCTTATTATTATGGCAGAAATGAAAGCCTTATTGGTTATAGCCCAGACGCACTCGCTGCGAGAGTTCCTGGATTCACTGAATATTCGACAGGATTTCGCCTTGGCGGTCCAATTATTGAGAATAAATTATTCTTCTTTATTGCTGGGGAACTATTAAGAAAAACCTCACCTTTTGACCGTACATTCAATGCGGATAAAGTCGGGACAAATGCATATACCGTAAGTGCTGACTCATTAAAGATGATCTCGGATTATGTGAAGTCAAAATACGGATATGAAACAGGCTCGTGGTCTTCAATTCCCTGGTTGGACGATAGCGATAAATTATTTGTCCGTTTAGATTACAATTTAAGTCAAGATCATAAATTGACTGCACGTTGGAATTATCTTAACTCGTTAAACGACAATTCACCCTCGCGTTTCCGTGGAACAAATGATGTGTTTTCAGAAAATGCTCGCTATAAACTGGTTAATCAAACACACACCTTCGCATTACAACTAACCAGTCTTTTAGGCAACTTTGCATCGAACGAATTCACTCTCGGATACATAAATCAGTTTGATAATCCGATATATTACGGACAACAATTCCCGACAGTTGAAATCAGTACAAGCAATCCAGTTGCCGCAGATAAAAGTACACAGCGTCTTGCTATTGGTTCGGAGCAGTATCGACATAGGAATGAACTCGGACAGCAGGTTTTTGAGATCACAAACAACTTTTCGCTCTATTTGCCTAACCATACTGTTACAATAGGTGTAAAAGTTGACCTAATTCAATTCCGAAATTTATTTATTTACAGTAATTTTGGATTATACCGATATAATTCAATAGCAGATTTCTTGTTGGACAAAAAGGCTGCAAGTTATGAATACCGTTACTCAGCCGATCCAAATGATCCTTTAAAAGAAGCAAACTGGGGATTCCAACAATATGGATTCTATATTCAAGACGAATGGACAGTGAGCCCAACCTTTAAAGTAACTGGTGGAATTCGTTTTGATCTTCCAGTATATACTGATAAACCAGTTTATAACAAGGCATTCGATTCCACTTTTTCAGCACTTGGCTATGACTTAGGAACAAATATACTTCCTTACACTACTCCCGCGATTTCTCCCCGGATAGGATTTAACTGGGCTGTTGATGAGGAACGAAACACTCAATTACGTGGAGGTGTTGGTTTGTTTTCAGGTAGATTCCCGGCAGTTTGGGTCTCTAACCAATATAGTAATACAGGTCTGGATTATTATAATGTTACTACAGTTCCCGCAAACTTTATTGGTGACCCAAATGCTCAGCCGCAAACTGCAACAAAACTTCCATCAGCTGAGGTTAATGTTACTGATCGAAATTTCAAAGCACCGTCCATCATTAGATTCAATTTTGCAGTTGACCAAAGGTTACCGTATAATTTAATAGCTTCAGTTGAAGGGATATATTCAATTTCTCAAAACGAGGTCTATTACCAAAATATTAACTTAAAAGGACAACAGGCTAACGGTGGAATCACTGCAGGTGGAAAGATCGTCGGTGAGGATCGTGATGTTTGGGGTACACTTAATGCCACAACTGGAGCGTACTCAGCCAGAGGTGTTAAAGTTAATAATAATTTCACAGCCGTTTATCTTGTAAAAAATACTGATCAGGGATCCAATGCTAACCTAATTTTCCAACTGCAAAGGTTAAGCACCTTTGACGGACTCTACGCTAATTTAGCTTATACCTGGGGTTTGGCAAAGGATATCGGCGGTATCAATAGCACCACAGCAAGTTCAGGCTGGAGATATAATCCGAGTACAGGGAATCCAAACAATCCAGTCCTTGCTTACGCAGATAATGACCGTACCCATAGATTTTACGGTACAGTCTCTTATCGCCATGATTGGGGCTGGAAAGGATTAGCAACTACATTGGGTCTGTTCTATAATGGCCTATCTGGCCGACCATTCTCTTACATCGTGGATGGAGATGTTAATGGTGATGGATTAACCGATAATGATCTTGCTTACGTACCGAAAGACGCTAATGACATTATTCTTGTTGACTCCAAAGGTGTGGTTTTACCAAAAACCGATGGCGCCTATGCTGAATTGATGGCATACATCGATAATGATGCTTACCTAAAAGATCACAAAGGCGAAATGGCTGAAAGAAACGGTGCCAGATCACCTTGGACTCATCAGATTGATTTACGTATAACCCAAGAAATTCCATCTCTTTTTGGTCATAAATTCGAAATTACGTTTGATATCTTAAACGTGATGAATTTAATCGACAAAGAATCCGGATGGGTGAAACTTGCAAGAGAGACAAAGATGGTAAAATTCCATAGTATCGCTCCAACTGGAGCCGATGCCGGTAAAGCCCGATATCAGTGGTTACCATTCAGCGACCCAGCAATTCCTGATAATTTGCTTTCACGCTGGCAAGCACAACTTGGAATTAGATATACTTTCTAATCTGAAAAGTTGATATAAAAAAAAGGGCGGTAGCAATACTGCCCTTTTTCATTTTAAAGATAATCGAATCTTAACTTAAACGAATAATATTCTTTTTATCTATTCATCAAAGCGAGTCATTCTCAGTAAAGAGACTATCTCAAAAGCACTGTTTTGGGCGTCATTCCCACGAAAGTGGGAATCCATTCAAATTTCAGATTTTTGGATTCCCGTTTTCACGGGAATGACACTTTTTTCACAACCTCATTAGTTCAATTTTAGTTAATCGAAATTTCTTTCGGTTTAATCCTCTCGTGCTTTGGTAGAATAATGTTTAATAAACCATTATCCAGTTTAGCATTAATTTGAGATGAATCCACTTTATCCGAAATGAAGAATTTTCTGAAGTAGTGCCCGAAGTTCTTTTCTCTTAAGATGAATTTTACTTCATCGGCATGATTCAATTCCATTCCGAAGGATCCTTCGGACTTACCGAAAACTGTCAAAATATCATCATCGAGCTTTAAGTAGATGTCCTCTTTCTTTACGCCGGGCATATAAACTTTGATTTGAAAATCATTCTTGGATTCGATTATATCAATGATCGGTGAAACAGTTGGTTCGGTTTCTAGCAAATGTTCCCAATCGAACCAGCCTGCCCCATTAGGTTCTACGTGGCTGGCAGGTTCATTATTCGTATTAATTGTTTGTTCGTTATTCCCCGCTGTGCGGGATTTTCCCGATAAATCGGGACTGGCTATTTCCCCCGACAAGTCGGGGATTTCACTTCGTTCAACATTCAACATTTTTACTCCTTAGTTTTTTTATCGTTATCGTCAATTACTTCGTAGCTTGCATCTTCTACTTCTCCGAAGGATCCTTCGGATTTTTCTTTTTTAACTTCGTCTTGTTTAGGCGGTTCTTGAGCTTGTTGCCCAGCAGCATCACCCGCTGAAGTAGATTGATACATTTGACTTGCAGCTTCACTCCAAATGTTGTTCAGATTATCCATTTTAGATTTGATCTCTGAGACAACACCGGTTTTGTGTGCTTCTTTCAATTGATCGACCGCACTCTGCAGACGAGCTTTCAAATCTTCTGAAATCTTATCACCGTAATCTTTCATTTGTTTTTCAGTCTGGAAGATCAAATTATCAGCTTGATTTTTAATTTCAATTTCTTCTTTCTTTTTCTTGTCATCAGCAGAATGTTCTTGAGCATCTTTCCTCATTTTCTCGATCTCATCTTTCGAAAGACCGCTTGAAGAAGTTATCCTAATACTCTGCTCTTTATTTGTCGCTTTATCTTTAGCCATTACGTGTAAAATTCCGTTCGCATCAATATCAAAAGTAACTTCTATTTGTGGAATTCCCCTCGGTGCAGGTGGAATACCGTCAAGATGAAATCTTCCCAAAGTTCGATTATCCACCGCTATTGGTCTTTCACCTTGAAGAATATGTATCTCAACTGAAGTTTGACTATCAGACGCAGTTGAAAATACTTCACCTTTTTTTGTTGGAATGGTTGTATTTGCCTGGATGAGAGTAGTCATTACTCCACCAAGCGTTTCAATTCCAAGCGAAAGCGGAGTTACGTCTAATAAAAGAACATCTTTTACTTCACCTGTAAGAACTGCACCTTGTATCGCTGCGCCAACAGCAACTACTTCATCAGGATTCACTCCCTTATGAGGTTCTCTACCAAAAAGCTCTTTAACAACTTGCTGGACTTTTGGGATACGAGTTGATCCACCGACCAAAATCACTTCCTCAATTTGACTTGGAGAAAGTCCTGAATCAGTTAGAGCTTTTTTACATGGTTCTATGGTTCGTTTGATAAGATCATCAACTAACTGTTCAAACTTAGCACGAGTAATATTCAAGTTTAAGTGTTTTGGACCGTCAGCAGTTGCAGTAATGAAGGGTAAATTTACATCAGTTTGAAGTTGACCCGATAGTTCGATCTTCGCTTTTTCGGCAGCTTCCTTCAATCTTTGTAATGCCATTGGATCTTTTCTCAGATCAATACTTTCCTGTTTCTTGAATTCATCTGCAATGTAGTCGATAAGTCTCTGATCAAAATCATCACCGCCAAGATGGCCATCGCCATTTGACGATTTAACTTCGAATACTCCCTCACCGAGTTCAAGGATTGATATATCAAAAGTTCCTCCGCCAAGATCGTACACAGCAATTTTCACATCTTTATCTTTTTTGTCTAATCCATAAGCCAAAGCAGCAGCGGTAGGTTCATTGATTATTCGACGAACTGTGAGTCCGGCAATTTCACCTGCGTCTTTCGTAGCCTGACGCTGCGAATCATTAAAATATGCAGGTACGGTAATGACTGCTTCTTTAACTTCTTGTCCCAAATATTCTTCGGCAGTCTTTTTCATTTTCTGCAGGATCATCGCACTGATTTCAGGTGGAGAATAAACTCTATCGTCCGCTTTCACGCGGGCAATTCCACCATCATTAATTACTTCATAGGGAACTAATTTCATCTCATGTGTTACTTCATCGTAGCGTCTTCCCATAAATCTTTTAATTGAGAAGATAGTATTCTGCGGATTAGTTACAGCTTGTCGTTTTGCCGCTTGTCCTACAAGTCGATCACCTGACTTCGCGAATGCAACGACTGAAGGAGTTGTTCTTCCTCCTTCTGAGTTTGGAATTACAACAGGATCGTTTCCTTCAAGCACAGCAACGCAAGAATTAGTCGTTCCTAAATCTATTCCTATAATTTTACTCATCTATCAATTCCTTTCTTGATTTTAAAAAATATACGAGATGGATCGTAAAACCCATCTCGCATGTGATTTCAATTTATTCGAAAACGGCACTTAGTTGATCTCGATCAGCTTCTCAACCTTTGGAGTTGGTTCGAGCTTAGGTAATTCAATATTAAGAATGCCATTTTCATATTTTGCTTTTGTCTTTTCTGAATTTACGTCCACAGGAAGAGAAATCGTCCGGCAGAATGAACCGTAATTTCTTTCCACTCTATAGAAATTCTTTTTCTCATCTTTAATTTCAGTCTTCTTCTCACCCTTGATCGTTAAGATGTTGTTCTCCTGAACAGAGATCTTCACATCTTTCTTATCTACACCGGGAAGCTCGACATTTACAAAGACTGATTTTTCATCGTCTGAAATATCAATGCGAGGACTAAAATTAGACGAGGCATCCAAATTAAATGAAGATGGAAAATCCTCAAAAAAGTTTTTCATTCTATCTGAAATTGTTTCTAATTCTCTAAATGGGTTAAATCTTACTAATGTCATTTTTTTCTCCTTTTATTTTGTTTAGTGCCCTTCACAAAACTCATAACCCTTTATAAAACAATGAGTTATGGAAGGCTGATTTTTGAATTTTCCTCCTGCTCGTAACTTATTATTTCTAAATAAGTTACAAGCAC
>JAHJVF010000030.1 GCA_018828505.1 Bacteroidota bacterium
CGATATTTGGTCCAATATACAATGTTGATTAGCTGGACAGGCGGATCATTAGTGTGTTTTTTTGAGGGTACTTTTGTTCTGTAAAAATCCCTGTTAAATCAAATTTTGAAAAACAATTAAAGAGTTTTGTCGAATCATTAAACGAATATGTTGCAACCGATGATGGTCAATGGACAATCAAAGGATTCATTGATGTTTTTAAGAATGTTTATACTATATCGTCTGATACTAAAATTATCTCGAAAATTCTTGAAATCCATATTTTCCCCAAAATCTTACGTTTCGCTGAAACAGAGGGTTACAAACTTGTTCTCGCTCAGCACCAGAATTATTATCCTGACATATCATTTGTTAATGCTTCAGACGAAAAAATTAAATTTGCAGTAGATTTTAAAACTACATATCGATTAGAAAATCCCGAATATTGCAACGGATTTACATTGGGCTCCCACGGTGAGTATTTTGTCAATCGCTCTAGTCGAAAAAATATACAATTCCCTTATAGTGAATATCTTGGTCATTTTTGTCTTGGTATTATTTATACACGCGGTGAAAATACAACTATTGATGAAACAAAGAGTTATAAAATGGATCAATTGCAATCAATAACTTCTGTTATAAAAGACATACAATTTTTTGTTACAGAAAAATGGAAAATTGCTAGTGATAAAAGGGGAAGTGGTAATACAGCTAATATTGGAAGTATTAACTGTATTTCCGATATTATTGGAGGAAATGGAATGTTTTCAAAACTTGGTGAAAAATGGTTTGATGATTACTGGATGAATTATGGAAAGATTACAACAACTGATAAATCGGGTAAAACAAAAAAATCAACCAAGCTTGAGGATTTTGTTTTGTATAGGAAAGGAAATATTAAATTAATTGTCAAAAAAAATGGAAAAAGTAATAAGGCTAAAAAATGAGAATATTTGTACCACCAATAAAATGTCAAGGAATTAAAACTAAGCTTGTAAGTTGGATAAGTGAAAGCTTGGATTTCGATTATCAAGGAAGATGGATTGAACCCTTTTTTGGTTCGGGTGTTGTTGGCTTCAATATGAGACCTAAGAATGCCATTTTTGCGGATACTAATCCACACCTAATAAATTTCTATAAAGATATACAAACAGAAAAAATTACGCCTGGACTGGTTCGAGAATTCCTAGAGTTTGAGGGGAATAACCTTCAAAGTAAAGGATCTGATTGCTATTACGAAATAAGAACTAGGTTTAATGATCAGTTTGAATCGCTTGATTTCCTTTTTCTTAATAGGGCTTGTTTTAATGGAATGATTCGCTTTAACAAAAACGGAAAATTTAATGTTCCATTCTGCAAAAAAGAAAATAGGTTTGCTAAAGCATATATTACGAAAATAGTCAACCAAGTTGACAACATACGTACTCTAATATTGAATCACGACTGGACGTTCCTTGTTCAAGATTTTCATGACACAGTAAAATTAGCTAAAGAAGGTGATCTACTATATTGCGACCCACCTTATATTGATAGACACGTTGATTATTACAACGGATGGTCAGAAGCCGAAGAAAAGGAACTTTTCACTGCTTTATCAAATACAAAAGCCAATTTCATTTTATCTACTTGGCATAGCAATAAATATAGAGAGAACGAATACATAAAAACTCTTTGGTCTAATTTTTACATTGTTACAAAGAATCATTTTTATCACGTTGGGGCTAGTGAAAGAAATAGGAATGAAATGCTAGAAGCTCTTGTTTGTAATTTTTCCCCAAGAATCATTTCTTCAACACTTCAAGAAGATGAACAGCTCGTTCTTTTAGAGCCAAGAATAAATTACGAAAATAAAAAAGCAATATAACAAGTGCCTCAAGCCGTCCCGAAAGATTTCGGGATTCGCATTTGACATTTGTGCAATTTAAATGTTTGTAGTTCCGTTTCGGCAAAGTTGTTAAGCGTAGTATGTAAACGAAAGTATTTTCTAATTAAAAAGTTATTTAATAAATGTGGCATTGTTGTTCTGGGCTTCGGCTTAGGCACAACGTCGTTAGGTTGACAAAATATAATCGCTCTTTAAAGTAGGTTTAGGGCGTGAGATAGAAAAACAAAGTAATGTTTATTGTAAAAGGATTTATAAAACAAAAAGGTTGTTGGTTAATTAAAAACAATATCTCACGCCCTGAATA
>JAHJVF010000167.1 GCA_018828505.1 Bacteroidota bacterium
AACAAAAAACGAAACGTTTGATCATTGCTTTGTGAATTTAGTATTTTGAATTTGTTTAGGATTTCGGATTTTGGTATTAGTTTTTCAAATATGCGTAACTTCTGTTACTTAAATAGTTATCTAATAATTTCTCTTGTTACAAATTAACCTTTTTAATCGAATAAATCGGGAGCATTGTCATCATTGCTTTGTTTTGAAATAAGGTTTTGTTGGTTATAAGTATTTCTCTCCCAAAAAACTCCATCAAAATAACCTTGAATAGTTTTATCATTATCAGCAAGTTTAAATCGTTTTTCTGCAAGACAACAATAGGTAGTGTCCAATTCTATACCAGCGTATCTTCGTTCAAGTTTTTTTGCAACGACGCAAGCTGTCCCAACCCCTGAAAAAGGATCAAATACAAAATCATTCGGATTTGAACTTGCAAGAATGATCTTCGCAAGAAGCTTTTCGGGTTTTTGAGTTGGGTGATCTGTATTCTCAGGCATCGACCAAAAGGGAATGGAAATATCCGTCCAAATATTCGACGGATGGGTTAAACGATAACCTTCTTTTCCGCGTCTTTCCCAATCTTTTGGATTCCCATTTTCATCTGTATAAGGGGCGATTACCTTTCGTTTCATTTTTACAGCATCAACATTAAATGTATAATTATCCGAAACCGTACAGAACCAGATGTCTTCAGAATTATTTTTCCAATTTGTTTTCGCCCCGCGTCCCTTCTCTCGCTCCCAGGTGATCCGATTTCTTACTTTCAGATATTTCTCCGCAATGATTTGAATTGCTGCGGACGAGCGCCAATCTCCGCAAATATAGACTGATGCAGTTGGCTTTAACGTCTTTAATAATTTTGAAAACCAGGACTCAAACCAATCTAGATATTCGGATAAGGAAAGCTCTTTGAAACTTGTTTCGTTGAAACTTTTTTTCAGATTATAAGGGGGGTCGATAAAAAGCAAATCAACGAATTTTTCCGGAAGTAAATTTAAAACTTCAAATAAATCTTGGTTGATGATCTTGTTTGTAACTTCTGAAGGTCCCGTTGGACTTGACAACTTCAAAAGTTCTTTTTGAAATGTTCGAATTTCTCCCTCGCTGAGTGTAATAGTTTTATTGCGGGGAGCTCGTTCTTTTTTCAAAATAATAAATATCAGACCTTGAAAGAGAATTTATCCCTTTCAAGGTCATTATTAAATTATCATCTATGAGTCGAACCAGCCTGCCTCCTGTAGCTGAATATGGCTGGCAGGTCTAAAAAGGGCAAAGCCGTGATTTTGTACTGCAATTTTAACATAGAATCAAAACATTTATTAATCATTATTACCTTTTTAGAGCAAACTCATCTATAGAAGTGAATAAGTAATGCTAAGAGTTAAAGCTTCTTTCAATTGGCGTTTGATGGAAAGGTCGCGATCGTAAAATAACTGGAAGTTCAATCCAACGGCAATGTACTCGGTAACCTTAGCAGAAAATAGATTATCCCATCGAACATCAACCTCGTTTATTGCTTTTAAATTTGAGAACAATTCTAACTTGGATGCATAGATAATATTGTCATGGATTTTTCTTTTATAATCTGTAACTGACGTTAATCCCCATTCGGTTTTCGTTTTTTCTATCGCTAGAGTTTTTGGATCATCTGCATATGGCACTGGAAAATCTTTTGTCGATGTGATCTTAACAGCACCACCGACTCGAGTTTTGAAGTAATCTGCGGGAGAATATCCAACTCCGGCGCTCAGTGTTACATAACCCGGGTCCATAAAATTTGATATCGCAATTTTAGTTGGTGCTTTATAATTGTAACCCTTTGCAAATTGAGTTACAAAATTTGCAGAGGCAAATGGATTTATGTATAAACCAAATTTATAAATTAAAACACTTTCAAGATTTATTTCGTCGTCTGATTTACGGGTATCTTGATCTCCAACCTTTGTCTGTCCGAAATTGAATTTACCTTTGTTTGCCCAATTGTATTTTTCTTCATCCAGCGTGAAATCAGTATTTAAGTTCAATTGCCACGCTAAAGTATTTTCACCGCCGGCAGTCCAATTCTCAAATGTAGCCTGAGTTAAGTTCAAATTACTAATTACGGATTTCTTCCATCCGAATTCTGGTTTATTCTCACTGTTTTCTTGTGTATAAGAAATCTGAAAGGTGAAAATTAAACAGAATACAGTTATCAAAATAGTTCTCATAGTATTTCTCCTTTTAGTAAACGTCTTGATGAGTTCCAATGTTTATTGGGATTATTTTATCCTCGTTAATAATAAAATCGAGAGTTATTCTATATGAAATATTTATTGAAACAGAATAAAGCTCGGAGAGTTTTCCTTCTAATTTATGTAATCGAAGAGAAGGATGATATGGGTTGACCTGAAGTAATTTAAGAGTTTTTTCGTAATGCTTAAGTAACTCCGGATGACGCTTAAAAAATTTTTTTGCCCTCTTACCATAGCTGGCAGTAAAAATTAATTTAGGCACGAGTTATTCTTTTTATATGATTCTCAACCGACTCTTGAAAATATTTGCCCTTTTTCAAATCCTCTTTAGAATCACGTAATGCAGACTCTAGCTCACATTCCCGCAGATGATTATATTTTTCGATCGGGATTATTACAAAACGATTTTTGCCTCTGACAGAAATGAAAGCTTCATCTCCATCCGATGTTGCCTCATCTATAGCGGCTACGCCGCGAGTCTTCAATTCATTCGCGGTAATAATTTGTGTCATTGTTAACAACTCCATTATTTGTACTTACAATAGTACTAATAAAAGTGCTTATTCTCAAATTATATCAAATCAATTTCAAAATTGACTACCTTTCTAACCAGCTCGTTCTTAGAGTTTCAAAATTTGGTTCAGTAGCTGTAATTTGATTCGGAAAATTTTTTGCTTCAACAAAGTTCACTCCATCGAAACTTACTTTCCAGGAATTATCGCTGTAAAATCTAAAATGTGAAGTTGTCGATCTTAAATCTATTTGAACATTAATTCCGGCAGAGACATTTTTACCAAAGTTTTTAGAAACAATTCTAATTTTGTTTATTCCGGCTTTGAGGTAATCTTTTATATCAAAAAATTTTGCCCGCTGGCTTTCAACCAAAAGGGAAAGAGTCCTTCTTCCTCGAACATCACCAACCAATTTATCATTCACATATAGCTCGGCAAATGAATCTGCCATTAGATGAAGCATTGCAGAATTGATTTTATCTTTTGCAATTATTTCTTTTTCAAAAACAGCATTAACAATTTGAGGACTATTCTTTGTATTTGGGTTCGCATCCGGATGATATATCCACGGACTTTTTAATCTCACATCATAAGAAACGATTTCTTGCTTTAGCTCGTCCTTCATTTCATGCCATGCTGAAATCTGTCTATCATATTTTTCTTTTTCGATCAGATACAAATTATCTTCGCGATTTGTAAGGAGCCACAATTGCCTGAATTCTTTTTTCAATCCTTCCAATCTTGAAATCATATCGTCGCAGAGATTAAAAATTTCTTCTCTTTCTTTTTTATCCAAATAACCATTTTTTGCATCGATTATGTTTTTAATTTTGACAGAGTATAATAGTTTGTCGCCAAACCAATCAGCTTGTTTAGCAGCAAATTTCAGAAGCTGAATATTATCTAAATTTCTTAACTCTTTTTTTGAAAGATCATTTAAGACGTTTAATATTGAATTTGCTCTTGATTTTGTAGATTCAGCACGAACTTTCAGCGACATAGATTGGTCAAGCGGATTCGCTTTCGAGTCCAAGAAAGGATGGCGCCATAGTTCATAAATGTGAATTGACAACCCGAAATCAGAAAGCATTCTAAAGATAGCAG
>JAHJVF010000031.1 GCA_018828505.1 Bacteroidota bacterium
AATTGATGTCAATTTGTTTTTATGTTTTAGCCGGATTCAACCGAAAAAAACTTCTTAACAATGAAGCTTCATTAAAATATTTTTTGCTCGGTGCCTTTGCAACCGGCTTTCTGCTTTATGGAATTGCTCTCATTTATGGTGCTGCTAAGACTACCAATATTTCGACTATTGTTGCTTCTTTCCCTTCTCTTTTATCGAATGTGATTTTCACAATGGGTCTGGTTTTATTTTTAATTGGGTTATCATTTAAGATCGCGGCATTTCCATTTCATATGTGGGTACCCGATGTGTACGAAGGAAGTCCTACCACAGTAACTGCCTTTATGTCGACCGCAGGCAAAACCGCGGCATTCTCTGCAATGATAGTCTCGCTTTACGGTTCAACTGTAGTGCCACAAATGTTTGCCGATCTATCCTCGATGCTCGCAATTCTATCGATGCTAAGCATGCTTTTTGGAAGTATTGTCGCTTTAGCTCAGACTAATTTGAAACGAATGCTTGCTTACTCAAGTATTGCTCACGCCGGTTATATGTTAATCGGAATAGCCGCCGCAAATAAGCTGGGATTCAGCGGAGTGATTTATTATTTGATCGTTTATACTTTCATGAACTTAGGTGCTTTTCTTATAATTTCACTTTTAGAAGATTCTGCTGATAAAAGAGTTCAGTTGGACGATCTCTCCGGATTAGGAAATCAAAGTCCGGCTCTTGCTGCATTTATGGCAATGTTTATGTTTGCATTATCGGGTCTGCCCCCCTTTGGTGGATTTTTCGGAAAGTACTACGTCTTCATAGCTGCAATTGAATCAAATATGACCTGGCTTGCCGTAGTTGGTGTTTTATCGACTGTCATCTCTGCATATTTTTATTTGCGAGTGATCATTTACATGTACTTTAAAGAGACTCAGATTTCAATTTCATCGAAATACTCTTTTGCGGAAAATTTTGTTTTAGTTTTGAGTGTGCTCGTAATTTTACAGATGGGATTACTCCCGGCAACAATATTGGATTTGATAACAAAATATCTTTGAGTTCGATGTCTAAAAGTAAATTTAATTATCTTAAATACTTTTTAGCATGATTAAAGTAGTTACATCTTCAGAAATCAAACAATTAGATCAACTCGCTTCCTCCAAGTTTAAAATTCCCTCAATCGTTCTGATGGAAAATGCTGCGATAGGTGTAGTAGATTTTATTACGGAATATCTCTGCAAGACAGAGCAAATTGAAACCGTTTTAATTCTTTGCGGACATGGTAATAACGGAGGAGATGGATTTGCCATAGCAAGACATCTGGTCAATCGAGGTTTCGAGGTAACGGTACATTTTATCGGTGATAAGAAAAAATTTTCGGAAGATGCTAAAACAAATTTCGTTATCCTTAATAAGTTTGAAAAAGAAATTTCTAATCTCAAAATTATTTCATCTCAAAAGCCTTACTCAGTGAAAGCATCGAATCAACCTGATTTGGTAATTGATGCAATGCTTGGAACCGGATTGAACTCAGCTTTACGCCAGCCGTATGACTCTTTTGTTAATTGGGCGAATAAACTGAAAAGTATTAAAATTGCTGTTGATCTCCCGACAGGTCTTACGAGTGATGATGGTCACGTTCTCAACTACTGTATCAAAGCTGATTATACATTGACGATGGGCTTACCAAAAATCGGGACTTTGATAAACGACGGTCCAAAATTTACCGGTCAACTTGAAATCATAGATATTTCATATCCTAACTCATTGATAAATGCTGAATCAATCAAAACTTCTTTAGTGGAAATCTCAGATATTAGATCCTTCCTCCCTAAAAGAGATTATGATGTTCATAAATATTCAGTCGGTAAAGTACTCGCGATTGCAGGTTCGAAGGGTTTAACTGGTGCAGCAGTAATGTCGTCAGAGTCGGCATTATTGTCCGGTTGCGGCGGTGTACTTCTATTAACAACGGAGAGACTTCAAAATATCTATTCAAAAAAATTGAAAGAAGTAATGACCTTTTCTGTCGGAAGCAAGAAAGAGTATCTTTCATTTTTTGATTATGACAAGATGAGGTCTAAAATCGATTGGGCAGATGTTTTGATGATCGGCCCAGGGCTAGGACAAAACAATGAAACCGCCGAACTGCTTTATAAAATATTAATCGATTATCCTAAAAAGAAAAAAGTAATTGATGCAGATGGCTTGAATCTATTATCCAATTTCAAGTCTCTGAACAGAATAGATTTTACTAAAACAGTTCTAACGCCTCATTTGGGAGAATTTTCACGTCTTATCGGAAAAGAAATCACCGAGATCAAACAGAATCTTATAACGGAAGGAAAGAAATTCTCAATTAAACATAATTGTATTTTAGTGCTGAAGGGTGCTCCAACGATAATTTTTGATGAGAGAGGAAACTGTTTTATTAATCCTACCGGAAATCCTGGTATGGCTACTGTTGGAATGGGGGACGTGTTGACCGGAATCATTTCCGGACTTTATGCACAAGGAATTTCACCGCGCGAAGCAGCAATTTCCGGTGTTTTCATTCACGGTTTAGCTGGTGACATCTCTAGATTAAAGAAGAACGAATTCAGTCTCATTTCAAGGGATGTTCAATCTAATATCCCAAAAGCATTTAATTTGATTTTAGGGCATCTCTAAAAACTTGAATTTGCGAATGCACTTGTGCCTCATTGCTATTATGTGCAGGCATGCCTTTGGCAAAGGACTA
>JAHJVF010000168.1 GCA_018828505.1 Bacteroidota bacterium
AAACAGAGTTTTCTATCAGTATCAATTAAATCCTCAAAGAGTATCGCTAAAGACGTTTTATCAATTGTCTATTCCACAGTACAACATGATTCTTTTTTACACCCCATATAAAATAAAAATTCAAACTTATTTGGGAAGATTTTTTTATCTTAAAACGAATTACATTGATTTCAGAATGAACTTACTAATGTTCAACAACCTTCCAAAAAATATTCACAACAATAAAATGAATAAAAAAAGAATAAACAGATCAAGTTTAGTTGCCTTCGCTCTTTCTATTTTGTTAATCCAGGTTACTTTTATTTCGGCCCAAAGTGCAAGAGATATTGTTGATAAATCACACGAACTTGTATATGCAAAAAGCTCGTACTCAGAGTTTTCGATGACTATTATTAAACCCGATTGGTCCCGCACTCTCACTATGAAAGCCTGGTCACTCGAACCTGATTATTCGTTGATTTATGTCTTATCACCAGCGAGAGACAAGGGCACTGTCACATTGAAAAGAGAAAAGGAGGTCTGGAACTGGATTCCTGCCGCACAAAAGGTTATCAAAATTCCCCCTTCTATGATGCTTCAATCATGGATGGGTTCAGATTTTACGAATGATGATCTCGTCAGATCTTCATCAGTTGTTGATGATTATGAACACAAAATCTTAGCAAGTGAAAAAATTGACAGTTATGAGTGTTACAAAATTGAATCGATCCCGAAACCTGAAGCAGGAGTTGTATGGGGGAAGATCATCACATGGATTACGAAAACTGGATTCATGCAGCTTAAATCAGAATTTTATGATGAAGATGGATTTATAATAAAAACCTTTCGCGGAAGTGATATCAAAACTTTAGGCGGAAGGACTTTTCCTGCAAAATGGGAAATGATCCCGCAGGATAAACCGGGTAATAAAACGGTTATCGAATATCATCAAATAAAATTCAATTTTAAGATCGATGAATCTTTCTTCTCCCAGCAAAATATGAAACGAGTACGTTAAATAATGAAACTTTACTTTCAGCTTGCCTGGCGAAACTTATGGCGGAATAAAAGAAGAACATTAATTGCAACAACTTCGGTTCTTTTTGCCGTCATACTCTCTTTGATCACGAGATCAATGCAGCATGGTTACTATGATTACATGATCGATTCGGCTGTTAGATTATATACCGGTTATATTCAAATTCACTCAAAAGGATACTGGGAGAATCGGTCGCTTGATGAAAGTATGGTTCTCTCAGAATCGATGATTCAAAAAATAAGATCGTTCCCGAAGATCACAACTGTTACACCACGTTTAGAAACTTATTCATTGATCTCTTTTCAAAATGCAACAAAAATAACTCCGGTCTTTGGTATTGATCCGGTATTAGAAGATTCGATCATAGATCTAAAGAAAAAAATTGTCAAAGGTGAGTATCTCTCTATTAATTCTGAAGGAATGTTAATAGCTGAAGGTTTAGCAAAACTTTTGAAAGTTGATGTCGGTGATAGTGTCGTGATTTATGGACAGGGTTATCATGGTGTAACCGCAGCGGCGCAAATACCAATACAAGGAATTGTAAAATTTATACTGCCTGCGCTTAATAATGCGACAGTGTATCTTTCACTTCCTTACGCTCAGTGGCTTTACTCGGCTCCTGAACGAATAACATCTCTTTCGATAATGATAAATAATATTGGAGAACTTGAAGACACAAAGGAATTTCTTGCGATGCATTTTAGTGACAAATACGAAGTAATGGATTGGGCTGAATTGATGCCGGAATTGGTTCAAGGAATCGAGATGGATAATGCAAGCGGAATCATAATGCTTTTTATTCTTTACGTAGTAATTGGATTTGGAATTTTCGGAACTGTAATGACAATGACAGCAGAACGAATAAAAGAGTTTGGTATTCTTGTCTCGGTCGGAATGAAAAAAGGAAAACTCATATTAGTTGCAATTTTGGAGACGATGTTCGTTTCATTCATCGGAGCGATCTCGGGTATTTTGGTTTCGATCCCATTACTCTACTATTTTCATGTTAACCCCATTTATTTAACAGGAGAAACAGCGGAAGCGATTTTGGCTTTCGGTTTTGAACCGATCTTACCATTCAGTGTTAAGCCTGGAATATTTTTTGCTCAAGTATCGGTTGTATTTTTAATTGCGATGCTATCAGCAATTTATCCGATCACAGTTATTCGAAAACTTGAACCGGTTAAAGCAATGAGGAAATAAAATGTTATTTAAGCTCGC
>JAHJVF010000169.1 GCA_018828505.1 Bacteroidota bacterium
GCTTAGCGATAGTGAGACTTCTGTCTTCCACTATATGAAAAGCGTCGACCTCCGACACGATGAATATTTCGGGGCTCAATCCCTTCACTTGCGTTGTAGCCCAGTATCCCATTCCCCTGGCTTCACGATGGCAGGTTACCCCACCAGGTGCAGAGTTCAGTTCTGAAGTGGTTGCTACCCTTTCTTCAGTCCCGCTTTCAGCGGGATGGATTGTGTAAGCTTTACTTGGCGCACTCATAGTAAATCTCCATTTGTTCACTGTTGCCTAACGATGTTGCAACTAACACGCCGCCCAGAACAACAAAGCAGCAATGAAAACCCAACACCAATTGTTTATTAATAATTTTGTTTTGTTAACTAAACTCAAAGAGCTACTTATCTTTGTCAACGCAACATTATAACCACACAAATGCCGCATTGTTTAAAGCGGTCGGCCTTGAAGAACTTGTTAGCTGTTGAATATTATTTATTTTGATAGCCAGGGCAAACCACCATCATCCACCACTGTAAATTCTATTTCAGAATTGGTGGCTTTAATAATTTTTATCTTAATACTTTTGTAAGATATAACATTACTTTCATCAAGACTATATTGTAGCTCTTGTGTAAATGCTGGGCGAGCATAATCATTTGAGAATTCACGATAAACTGCTTTCACAGTATTACCGGTAATTCCAGAATATATTATTTGTGCTCGGAATGAATTTTCTGTTCTACTTGGATTATCAGATTTTACAAAAAGTTGTTCTTTAGTCCAAGAACCTTGAACAGGAACTGTTCCATCGGCAAGACACCAACCACGATTGATTTTACCATTTGGATAGATGTGAATAAAAATTGATTTTTTCTCAGGACCTTCTTCACGGACTAAAACAGCATTTAGATCGCTTGGGATAAAAGCTACTGCTGTGAATCTATCTCCTTTATTTAAGAACATTTGTTGTGAGCCGAATAGTCCTAGCGTAGGAGTTTGATAATCGAATAAAACAACATAAGCATCTTTTACATTTGCATTCTCTACTTCAATTATGGGATCACCAATCGAAACTTTTTGTGAGACATTCAACTGATAATTCTTATACTGTTGTTTTGAAGAAGGTGTGAGCGAAAGACTACCAGCACAGCCAACGAACAAAACAGACATTAAGATAAAAACTAATAATAATTTCATACTAAACTCCAATTTTATTAGACAGCTAACTATATAGTTAACCCGCAATTCCGTCAGCTGACGGATCGGGATAATCCTCCTTTCGGCGGACAGGCATACTAGTAGTTGAAATGTTATATTTTGCTAAAAACTTTATTTTCATTTCATTTTACTACTTTCCAGCCTGACTACCGTCAGGTAAACGGGATAACATTCCAATAATTAAAGAATGATACCTGGTGAAGTTTTTATTACTTTGTAATTTTAATGAAAGGGTAAATGATTGTCAATCGAAATCGGATGAAAAGTGAGAAATCAAAATATTTTTAGTTTTTCAAAACTGTGTAACCTTCATTATCTCACAGCAAATCCTGTCATATTCTGTCCCGAAAAAAGAAAAGTTGCAGGCTTGCGTAAAAGATTTTTGAGCAATTGATTCTTTGCCTGGTATGGAATTCCTTTCCCGTAGGGATGTCCGAATGGACGGCTTTGCCGCATTCGCACTTGATCTATTTGAGCCACTGATACTGTTGTTTTGCCCCCAATTTCCTTACCGAAGAACATCTTGAAGATTTTTACAGGACTGAGAAAAGTTTTTTCAATTTCAATCTGTGAGAAAGGTATCCGGCTTAACAAATATTTCAACGATTTTGGATTGAAGTGAAACAGGTGATAAGGCAAATGCCAGCCATCCCATTTATCACCATGCACAAATCTATCCGTGCTTGATAAGTTTGGGAGAACGATCCAAACCACGCCTTTTTTGCTTAATAACTCGAATGATCTTCTTATCGCAAATAAAGGGTCCGGAAGATGTTCAAGCGAGTGATTGAATATTATCAAATCGAATTTTTTCTCAGTCCTGAACTCCTCAAGCGTACCATTAAAAATATCCAAACCGAATTGTGATTTAGCAAATCGACAGCCATCTTGGGAAATTTCGATTCCATTTACAGTGTAACCTAATTCTTTAGCCGCTGATAAAAATTGTCCCTTGCCGCAGCCGACTTCTAAAATTGAATTTATTTTTCCATAACGCTTTTCAATTCCAGTCAAATGAAATTCAGCAGCTGCTTTTACATATGAATAGTTTTGAGTTATGCCATCGCTGGAGATGC
The DNA here is from genome assembly GCA_018828505.1 of Bacteroidota bacterium. Taxonomy (GTDB): domain Bacteria; phylum Bacteroidota; class Ignavibacteria; order Ch128b; family Ch128b; genus JAHJVF01. Next base: position 2,269 of record JAHJVF010000169.1, read on the forward strand.
TGTCGAGATAGGATTCGATATAGTAGCGTCGAAGTTCTTCTATTCCAGGCTGGGGATTTTGAAAAACGATTTTACAAATTGAGCAGCGATCTAATTTTGATTTTCCGAATTTCTTAAAGTCAGAGATTTTCTTAGTCTTACAAATAGGGCAGGAGTCGAATATTTGCATCAAACCTTTTATTTAGTTTCTAAATCTCTCTGCCCTTGAACAAATTCTTCTGCAATCCTTATATCATGCAGACTTCCTATGAAAAGAGGTATTAGCTGATGTAATTCTTTTGGTTGAATATCCAAAATTCGAGTATGACCGTCCGAAGCTTTGCCTCCGGCTTGTTCAACGATGAATGCAAGTGGATTACATTCATACATCAGACGCAGCTTACCGTTTGGATTTCTATTATCCTTCGGATATATAAATATTCCGCCATAGATTAAGTTTCGATGAAAATCTGCAACGAAAGAACCGATATATCTTCCGGTATAAGGTCGTGCGGTCTCTTTATCATGCTGCTGCAAATATTTGATGTATTTTTTTAATCCATCTTCCCAATAAAGATAATTTCCTTCGTTGATAGAATATATTTTTCCCTTTGTTGGAATTCGTATATTTTCATGTGATAGAAGAAATTCACCAACTGATGGATCAAGCGTAAAACCGTAAACTCCATTACCGGTTGTATAGACTAATATTGTACTCGATCCATAAACAATATAGCCTGCTGCTACCTGTTCAGATCCTTTTTGAAGACAGTCTTCAAGTCTTCCTGCACCATCACCGGAGGTTTTTCGTTTGTAAATTGAAAAGATTGTTCCGATAGAAACGTTCACATCAATATTAGAAGAACCGTCAAGCGGGTCGAATAATAAAACATACTTTCCGATTCTTTTGTGAGCGGGAATATGAATAAGCTGCTCTTCTTCTTCAGAAGCCATAACACATAGGTGACCGCCATGATCCATTGCACGGATTAAAATCTCATGAGCGAACATGTCAAGCTTCTTAACCTTTTCACCATGAATATTTATATCACCTGTGAATCCTAAAATGTCCACCAAACCGGCTTTATTAACTTCAAGTGAAATTATTTTTGCGGCTAATGCAAGATCAGAAAGTAATGAAGAAAGTTCACCGGTAGCTTCCGGAAATCTTCTTTCACTTTCGATAATATGTCTTTCGAGAGTCATGAATCTTCTGTGCGGCATTTATACCTCCATTGTATTTATTATTCTACTAAAAAAAGTAATCAGAATTCCCCGTGTATAGATATTTTTTTAACAATTTCAATACATCCATCAACAGTATTTTAAGGAAATCTTTAATCAAATTCACTGAGAATTTTTGTGATAATTAGCTTAAGTTTATTGAAAAGACTAAATCATAATTCATTAAGGAGGAAAAATGCACTATCCATGGTGGTATGTTGATGTAATAACTGCTCCTATGCTTATTGCAGCTATCGCCACAATTCATGTATATGTGGCGATGTACGCTGTAGGTGGAGGGATAATTCTCGCCTATGAAACAGGCAGAGCTTATCGAAATCTTCGTGAAAATACTCTCGATTATTTTCGTTCACATCTGAAATTTTTTATCTGGCTCACCGTAGTTTTTGGTGCGATAACGGGTGTTGGAATTTGGTGGACGATCAGTCTTGCTTCACCATTAGCTACTGAAGCATTGATCCATATATTTGTTTTTGGTTGGGCAATGGAATGTGATATATTAGATGCAATTAAAACAGATCCGTTAATTAAGACTTCAAAAGTCTAAACTACGTTTTTCGCTGTACCGAGACTTTTGAAGTTTTAAATATTAAATTTGTCCTCAATAATTTGTAAGAAAGAGTAGGATTTACTTTGAGTAAGTTCAAATTCGTGATAAAAAGAAGCGGAGCGATTGTTCCTTTTAACGAAGATAGAATTGCGAATGTGATTTATAGAGCAGCGGTTTCAGTTGGTGGACGTGACAAAGAAAAAGCATCCGATCTAGCAAAACAGGTCGTAAAGTTACTGAATGAAACTTTTGAAGAAGGTTATAAACCTCATGTTGAAGAAATTCAAGATATAATTGAGAAAGTTCTTATTGAAAATGGACATGCTAAAGTAGCTAAGGAATTTATTTTATACCGTGAAGAAGCCGCTCGCAGAAGGCGTGATGATTCGCGTCATTTTTCAAAACCCTCGGAAGTAATTCCCTGGGCAAAAGTCTGGCGTTCTCTCGATTGGGCTGTACAGCATAATTTACATACTATCGAATCAGCTAATGAGAGAATTAGAAATGGTGAATTCCCTCACATCGTTCACGAATGCGAATCGTTGTATGAAACACAGCTCGATACTGCAACAGATTTAATCTGTGAAAGAGCAAGCGAATTAAAGATGGTTATGGTCAGCGGTCCATCTTCTTCTGGAAAAACTACGACCACTTATAAACTCGAAAAAAGATTAAAAAAAATTGGAATGAAATTTGTCCCGCTAATTGTTGATAATTACTTCTTCGATTTGGAACTTCATCCTAAAGATGAATTCGGTGATTATGATTTTGAAACTCCTCAAGCTTTAGACCTTGAAATGATCAACGAACACTTAAGACTTTTAGCTGCCGGTGAAGAAATAAAAATTCCTTACTACGATTTCAAAGAGGGGAAAAGATATTTAGAACGAACGAAAATTCAACTTCACGAAAATGAAGTTTTATTAATTGATAGTCTACACGGATTATTCCCCGATTTCAGTCGGGAAATTCCTGCTTCACAAAAATTTAAGCTATATCTCGAACCGTTATTGCAAATGAAAACACCTGAAAGAACTTACATTCAGTGGACAGATATCCGGTTGATCCGCAGAATGCTTCGCGATTCTGTACATCGTGCATATAAACCGGAACAGACATTACTTCACTGGCATTATGTACGTGCATCCGAAAAAAGAAATATTCTTCCATACGGTAACTCAGCAGATTATATTATAAATACTTCGATGTCGTTTGAGATTCCGCTTTACCGTCCAAAACTTCTTTCAAGTTTTATTGAATGGGAAAAGAAGTATAAGGACGATCCTTTAAGAATTGATGCTTATAGCAGAGCTGCTAGAGTGAGAAGTTTTTTAGAAGCAATCGAACCGGTTGAAGATGATACGCCTGTTCCAGGTGATTCTGTGTTGCGGGAATTTATAGGCGGAAGTATATTAAAGTACTGAAGTTACGCAAAATCGTGTAGAACGCTGCAAAAAGCTTAATCCGTCAACTGACGGACTAAATCCGTCCGCCTTGGCGGACTAAGCACTAAACAAACTCAAAACATCCCCGCCAC
>JAHJVF010000032.1 GCA_018828505.1 Bacteroidota bacterium
ATAATAAGCGAGTCTGACTTTTCGAATTTCTCGATAATTTGTTCAAGCTCATTATTTATTTCAACTCTATCATCGATTTCTATTTTGTCAATTAAGTGGGGAGCGGAGTTCAGAAATTTCTCTTTACGAGTCATATCTTTTTGCTGTTTAGTGTGCTCACTCGATTTATTGACTGCCTCAAGTTCATTCCTCCACGTAACAAGGTATTCGAGCGCTGAAGGACAATTTGGAGAAACGGTCAAAGCATTTTTCAATGCGATAAAGGAATTTTTATGATCCCCTTTCATGCGAAACAATTTTGCAAGTATCACATATCCAGAAACATAAAAACGATGCTTTTGCAAACCATTTTCACAAATTTTTATCGCTTCATCAACTTTCCCCTTCATAGCGAGTAATTCGGACTGATTAGCAAAGAGGGGTGATTCCGGATTGATATATATTAGCTCTTCAATTCGGTTAAGATCAAGTTCGTACGATACTTTCATCAGGCTGGCTTACTTGCTAATGCATGTCTAATTGACAATAAAGAGATAATTGAATAACCTATACAATACATCGACATAAATGGAATTGCAGCTATTTCAACGTAATAAGCAGCTAACCCAATTCCAAATAACATCCATATAGCAAAGAGAACTTCAAAGATAACAGCAAGACTTATTTTTTTAGTAGCATATTTCTTTTTAGTCCATGTATCTTTTTTATCGACTACCTGATATTTTGGAGTTCTTACAAATTCACTTTTTTTATTTATCAAGCCTTCGATCACTGCACGTGTATTGTTTAATGCAAACCCCATACTTCCTGCCATAAATATGGGAAAGAGATAGATTCTTCTTTTCCAATCGGGATAAACGATCTTTTGAGAATACATATAGAACATAAATGAACTGACGAATGCAAGAACAAAGATCGACATGAAGGCGAAATATTCATCATAGTTTCCGGAATTTTTCAAATAGACCAATGGAACATTTAAAACTCCTGCTATTACGATAAATGGAAAAACAAAATTATTGGTAAGATGAAAAGTCGATTGAAGTTTTATCCGAAGCGGGATTTTTGATTTCCATACAACGGGAAGAATTTTTTTACAAGTTTCAATCGCCCCTTTTGTCCATCTGAATTGTTGATTTTTCAAAGCGTTGATCTCGCTTGGAAGCTCAGCCGGAGAAGTGAAATCGTTTAAGAAAATAAACTGCCAGCCTTTTAGCTGTGCACGGTAACTTAAATCCAAATCTTCAGTAAGCGTATCGGCTTCCCAATTGCCTGCATCTATAATACATGATTTCCGCCAAACTCCCCCAGTTCCATTGAAATTAATAAAGAATCCCGATTTGTTTCTTACGTTTTGTTCAATAACGAAATGCCCATCAAGTGCAAGTGCTTGTGCGCGAGTCAACAATGAAAATTCTGCATTCAAATGTTCCCATCGGGTTTGAACCATCCCGACTTTCGGATCGGTGAAATACGGAAGAGTCTTTTCGAGAAATTCTTTTTTCGGAACAAAATCAGCATCAAATATTGCTATGAATTCTGAATTTGTTTTCTCCAAACCTTCCTTCAAAGCACCCGCTTTGAATCCCTGCCGATTCGTACGATGATAGTAAGTAACATTAAAACCTAAATTTCTTTTTTCTTCCATCAATCCCTGCAAATGTTCCGAAGTGTCATCAGTCGAGTCGTCAAGAACTTGTATTTCAAGTTTCTCCTTCGCGTATTCGATCTCACAAATGCTGTCCATTAATCTCTTTACAACATAAATCTCATTAAAGAGAGGAAGCTGGATTGTAACAGTTGGCAATTCATTAAATACTCCTTTTGGAGTAAATATCACCTTACCATACTTATCGTTGTAATAAACCATTATAAACCCATGCATACTGTAAATAAAAAGAACTGACAGCGAAAAAAGATAAACAGTTAAAATAATATCCTCAATAAACACAAATAGTCCTTTAAAATTTTACCAATCTGATACCGTAGCAATTAAAATGTCTTCAGTTAGTTTTTCAATTGCAGTTTGAAACCCTGTTTGACGGCTTGCAATCCCACCGCCAGTAGCATCGTAATCTCCCCATTGAGAAAAGTTTTTCTCCCAAATTGTTTTTCTCGATCTCATATCCGTAAAAATTGCTTTAACGGAAAGAGTGATTCTTCGGGTGCTGACTCTTTCGGTGCCAGTGATAACCGAAGGTTCATCGCGAACGCTGAGAATCGCTCCTTCTAAAATCGTATCAGAAATTTTTCTATCGCTAATCTTCAGTGTGTTGTCATCTGTAAATTTTCTTCTCAGTTCATCAGTGATCTTTTCACGCAAACCAGCTTCACCAAAACCACTTAAGTCTTCAAATATTGGAATTGCTATTGACTTCATATCTGCCGGAAGAGAAGCACCTGTGAATGAATATGGACATCCGGCACAACCTGCAATTACAAAAGAAAGAAGAATCGGTAATAACATTTTTTTGAGTTTCATTTTAGTCTTCTCTCAAGTTTAAACTGTAGTCTTTAATTTTCCGGTACAAAGTTCTTAAACTGATATTAAGCACTGTCGCTGCTTTTTTCTTGTTGTAATGAGTTTTGATAAGTGCATTCTTAATCGCTTCCTTTTGGACTTCTTTAATTGAAACCGGATGGTCCTCAGTTTGAACTTCTTTGCCATCTTTGATCAATACAGTTTTCAATTCAACAAGGTCTTTCTTAATTTCAATCAGTGCACTTAATATCAATCCTCTTTCAGCTTCTTCGGTGGTTTTATTAAGATGAACAGGAAGATTTCGATGAGATGAGGTTTGTAGCGATGTTATAAGATTTTTTTCGAAATCTTCAGAAGTTAATATTCCTGTTTTGTTAAGAGCCGCAGCGGATTCAATTGCGTTTTTAAGTTCTCGCACATTTCCGGGCCAATGATATTCTATCAGAAGATCGTATGCACGATCATCAATTCTGATTCTATCAATTTTGTTCCGAAAACAAAAATCTGTAATGAATTTATTTACAAGCAGCGGAATATCTTCTTTTCTTTTTCGAAGTGGCGGAAGTTCGATCATCACGCTGCGCAAGCGATAAAAAAGATCTTCGCGGAATTTTTTCTTTGAGACTTCAAGATTCAAATCTTTGTTAGTTGCAGTAATAAATCTAACATCAGCTTTTGAAACAGTTTCAGCTCCGATCCTTAGAATCTCTTTCGTTTCAAGCACACGCAAGAATTTTACTTGAACCGGGCGAGGCAGCTCACCAATCTCATCCAAAAATAAGCTCCCACCATCAGCAAGCTCGAAATATCCTTTTCTACTTTCAACTGCACCGGTAAATGCACCTCTTTGGTGACCGAACAATTCACTCTCAATTATTCCTTCAGGAATGGCACCACAGTTCACACTCAATAATTTTTTTGACGCTCTTGAACTCAAACCATGAATTGCCTGAGCAACCAACTCTTTACCGGTTCCGCTTTCTCCCTGAATAAGTACTGTGATGTCGGTTACCGCAACTTGTTGAATTACTTCAACAACCTCTCGCATCAACGGAGAGCGATAATAAAGTCCAAATCTTTCTTGAAAATCCTGATGACTCATTAAGTTACATTATTAAAAGAATATGACTCATGCAAATTTGACAATTAATGTGTCAAACTACACAACTTTGATTAAAAATCCTTTTCACACAAGGATGCATACAAAATTAAATAATTTTACTTAAATATTCTGTAAATTTGTTTGAGAAGGTATCTTGAGCTTAGTCAAATACTATTGCAGATTTAAGATGACGCCCTGAAGGTTTAATTCTGCTCTCATTCTTTCGAGTAATGTGTTTGCATCAGATTCACTTGAAAATTTCCCAACCAGTACCGCGTAGAAAATTTTTCCCCGAACTTCCCGTTCATTAATCCATGATTCTCCGTATTTAAGAACTTGGATCATTAGACTTTCAGCATTTTTTCTGTCGAGGAAAGCCCCGACTTGAGTTGTAAAATTTCCAGCTGAAGATTTGTCCTGATTGTTTACTTCGGGAGTTTTCACTTCTACTCTTTGCTGAAGTGATGATTGCGTGCTTGTGTAGTCAGATTTTTTCAATCGAGAAATGAATTGTGATGATGGATAAGATTCAAGTATCATCCTTGCATATTTATCTGATTCATTGAACTCACCAAGAGTATAATGAAATTGATATAATTTGAATAGTGCATCATCTTTATATTCTGAGTTCGACTTTGAATGAAC
>JAHJVF010000170.1 GCA_018828505.1 Bacteroidota bacterium
CGGCAACCTCTTTGTTGGTCAGCCGTTTTTCATAAACGGAAATGAACCAAATTTAAGGAGGTTAAAATGCAAATCTTAAAAATCATTTCGTTCACAATTATTCTCTGCACTTCATTAGCTGCTCAATCCTTAAGAGGAAAAATTGTCGACTCAAGAACTAATGAACCGCTCAAATCTGCAAATGTTTTAATTCTTTCGGCAAAAATTGGAACGGCGAGTGATACAAATGGAGATTTCTCAATTGATTTCGAAGCAATTCCAACATTCCAATTTGAAGTCAAGTTTTCTTTTCTCGGTTATGAATCAAAAATTCTGAAATTAGATAAATCGAGCCTGAAAGATTTCTATAATATCCGGCTTGACGAAACAATTTTGTCATCTCAAACAGTTTTAGTTACTTCGACTCTTGGAAGGGAAGGATTATCACCGATCACTTTCAGTAATGTTTCGAAAGAGGAAATTAAGAATAGATACACAATCCAGGATTTTCCTCAGTTCTTGTCTGAATTTCCTTCCACAACTTCATATTCAGAAAGCGGAAATGGGACCGGCTATAATTATATCAATATTAGAGGTTTTGATCAGAGAAGAATTTCAGTTACAATAAATGGAATCCCTCAGAACGATCCTGAAGATCACAACATTTATTGGATAGATTTTCCCGATCTGATTGAAAGTGCTAATAACATTCAAGTGCAAAGAGGTGTCAGCAGTAATTTGATTGGCTCACCGGCAATCGGTGGTTCGATAAACATAATCACCTCAACTTTTTCTAAAGAAAAAGAAATTATATTTAAAAGCGGTTTTGGATCGTACAATACCAAAAAATTGATGGCTTCTTTTTCGTCCGGTTTGATTAATAATCAATATGCGATGTATGGGAGACTTTCACAGATACAATCCTCCGGTTATCGGGATAATGCTTGGGTAAATCTTTTCAGCTACTTCTTCAGTGCAATACGATTTGACGAAAACTTCACTAATCAGCTTAACGTATTCGGAGGACCAATTGAAGATGGATTGACTTATACTGGCTTGCCCAAATTTGCCATCTTCGATAAAAATGAAAGAAGAAAAAATTATTCTGATTGGGGGCAGAGCGGCAACGCATATTCTTATACCGTAAATCGACGAAGAGTTGAAATAGAAAACTTTTCCCAACCGCATCTTGAGTTGTTGAGTGAATACCGGATGAGCGATAAATTGATTTTCAACAGCGCACTTTTTGCTTATTTCGGGAAAGGATTTTTTGATTATGATGCCTCTTGGGGAGATACAAGTTATTTCAGATTGACATTCGCCAACGGATTTGGTCCAACGACAAAATTATCGAATGCACTAGTTAGAGCTTATGTTGACAATAAACAATATGGCTGGATCCCAAGGTTGTCGTTTAACACCAACTTCGGTGACTTCATTTTTGGCTTAGAATTCAGAAAGCACAATTCGCTTCACTGGGGAAGTGTTTGGTATGCCGAAGGACTGCCTGCAGGAGCCGATCAGAATTTCAGATACTATGAATACAAAGGTTCAAAAGAGATTCTGGGCGGATTTATTTATTATAAAAAAGATATTTTGAATGATTTGACTCTAACCCTTGAGAATCAAGTAGTGCACAACAGAACGAGACTTTTTGAAGAAAAATTTGTTAACACAGACTTCACCATAAAGAACACATTTATTAATCCAAAGATAGGTATGATTTACCGACCATTCGAATATTTTAATTTTTACAGCTATTATGCTATCGTATCACGTGAACCGAGATTAAAAAATTATTATGATGCTGCAGAATCAAGCGGTGGCGCAACTCCGCAATTTGAATTAAACTCTTATAGGGATTATGATTATTCAAAGCCATTAATAAAACCTGAAACAGTACAAAATTTTGAATTAGGTGGGTATTTGAATTTCGATCCATTTCGTCTGAATTTAAATTTCTATTATATGAGATTTAAGGATGAAATTGTAAAGAAAGGACAATTGGATCGTTTTGGACAGCCAGTTACGGGAAATGCTGACAGGACGACTCATCTTGGAGCTGAGATGACAGTTGACTATAACTTATTCCAAAAGATTTATCTCAGTGCAAACTTCTCACTCAGTCAAAATAAAATTGATGAGGGGAAAACATTTATAAAGTATAAAGACCCAATTACGAAGAAAAGAGTTGTGACAGAAGTTGTGTTATCAGGAAACAAAATATCCAATTTTCCTGATGTGATAGCCAATTTCCGTTTTAGTTATAAATCCAAAGAAATCTTTGCGAGCGTTTCAGGAAATTACGTTGGAAAGCAGTACGCAGATAATTTTGATGAAAATTTGAATGAATTATTAAAACTCTATCCCAATTTTGTTGAATACAATGATAATATCGTACCTGACTATTTTGTTGTTAACTTAGACCTCAGATATACTTTTCATCAGGTTGGTTTTATTAACGAATTAACTTTATTCGGACGAGTAAATAACTTATTCAATAGAATTTATGCGACTTACGGAATAGGGAAGGAGTTTTTCCCTGCGGCTGAAAGGAATTTCTTCGGCGGGATCGAAATAAGATTATGAAGAGAACGGCAGCAATATTATGTAACGGCTCCGCTCCAAAAGGATCAATCTATGATAAATTTTATGAGAGATTTAATTTTGATTTGATCTGTGCTGATGGCGGAGCTAATGCTGCTTTTAAGCTTGGTTTATTACCAAAAGTGATTGTAGGTGATCTTGACTCGATCGATATCGATACTGATATATTTAAGCATTATCGACAAAAAGGAGTCCAGGTTCAAAAGCTATCGAGGCAGAACGATACAGATCTCGAAAAGGCGCTTAAGCTTGCTGTGAAATTGAAATATTCTCGAGTGGTAATTTTTGGCTTTTCGGGAAGAAGATTCGATCATACTCTCAGTAATATTTCAAATGTGATGAAATTCTCAAAACAACTTGAAATATATTTAGTCGATGATCACTCAATTCTTCAATTTATTTATGGAAAAAGGAACTTTAATTCTATAAAAGGTGAAGTCGTTTCCTTACTCTGTTTTGATCCAAAAACAAAAGTTACTACCACCAATCTTCTTTATCCTCTTAAGAGTGATTCACTTCAATTTGGAATTAGAGAAAGTATCAGCAATGTATGTACAGATGATCATTTTACAATTGATGTTAAAAATGGTGTGTGCCTCTTAACAAGAGATTTGAAAACATTCTTGCGTCTCAATTAGCGATTTCATTAAGTGATTCAATTAGAAACCGTAGATATAATACTCATCGGTCTGTATGTAATCGTTCTCTTGCTTGTTGGAATATATAGTTCCAAGTTATCAAAAAAAAGTGAAGCTGATTATTTCCTTGCCGACAGAAGTTTGTCACTAAAACTTTTTGTAATGACTACTGTCGCAACCTGGTACGGCGGAATTTTGGGAATTGGGGAGTTCACATACCGCTACGGAGTCAACAGCTGGATAATGCAGGGATTACCTTACTACGTTTTTGCCATAATCTTTGCATTTTTCTTTGCGAAGAAAATCAGACGATCTAACTTACTTACAATTCCTCAAAAGCTTGAGGAAACTTTCGGGCGAAAAGTTTCAATCGCAGCTGCAGTTTGCATTTTTATTATTGTAACACCGGCTCCATATGTTTTAATGGTTGGAGTAATTTTAACTTTAATAATTGAAATACCTCTCTGGTTGAGTGTAATTATCGCAATGTTTATTGCAAGTGTTTATCTCTACAAAGCCGGATATAGATCAGATGTTTACACAGATGTTGTCCAATTTGTATTGATGTTTTTGGGATTTGTAGTACTGCTGATTTTCAGCGTTCTAAAACTTGGTACATTCGAATATTTACAATCTAATCTTGAGCCTGAACTATTAAAACCATTTTCCGGAATTCCTTTTGAGTTTTTCTTAGTTTGGTTTTTAATCGGGCTATGGACATTTGCAGATCCGGGATTTCATCAGAGAAGCTATGCAGCTAAAAATGAAAAAGTCGCAGTCTATGGTCTTCTCATCTCCGTTGGGTTATGGTTCGTTTTCGATTTTCTTACAACATCTACGGGACTTTATGCAAGAGCTTATGTAAGTGATCTCAGTAATCCGCTTTTTTCATTTCCCTTATTTGCAGATAAAATATTGCCTTCATTCTTCAAAGGATTATTTTTTGTTGCTTTATTAGCAACGGTTGTCTCTACACTAAATAGCTTTACATTTCTTAGTGCTCAAACACTCGGTAAAGATATTTTACAAAAAACTGATTGGGGGAAAAATAAAGGGAGTATTCAACTTACGCAGTTGAGTATGCTCTTGACTTCAGTTGTTTCGATTGTTTTAGCAGTTTTGATTCCCTCTGTGGTCGATCTTTGGTACACGATTGGTTCGATAATTATGCCTGGAATACTATTTCCGGTTATTTCATCATACTATTCCGGAATATCACTGAGTAACAAACGCACGCTGTACCAAATGATTGTAGTCATTTTGAGTACTGCATTATATTTTGTAATCACAAAATTGGAAATTTTGACGGAGTTTATAATCGAGCCTATGATCTTTGGAATTCTGTTTGGAATTCTTTTTCAGACCATAGGCTTATTAAAAATTAAGGGAGTAAAATCGCAGCAGCAATAACTGTAGTCCAGAGTCCATTTTTATCTCCTGCTGCCGATTGGGTAATATTAAAAGTGCGTACAATCTTACCAGACATTTTATAAAGATCTTCTCTCTCACTCCAGGCGGTTTCGGGATCGAAATCGATTCCTAAAGTTGTAGCAAGCATCGAAGCGGCAAGATCTTCCGCATATTCACCTGCTTTACTGTCTGTCTCTCCATATGGATGATGTTCAGAAAGATAACCATACTGACTTTCATCAGCCGGAACAGCGGCTCCGATTGATGCAGCTATTAATCGGTTTGGTTCATTTGTGGAGTTCCGAGCCATAACACAAAATGTAACTTGGCCAGGTTCTAAAAATTTCAATCCATCCTGCGGGGAAATTCTTTTGCATCCGGGTGGAAAAATACTGGATACAGTTACAAGATTAAATTTTTCAATTCCAGCATTCCGTAAAGCCAACTCAAAAGACTGTAAATATTCTTTATGTCTTCCTACGCCTTTTGTAAAAAATAATTTGGTTGGGACAAACAATTCATCATCTCCGTTATTTGATTATTAATTTATAAAACTTTCTTTTACCCACTTTGAGGATATCTCCATCCTTTAATAGTAATTTTTCGTTCGGATCAGCTAACTTCTCTCCACCGATTTTCACACCTCCTTGCTGTACTAATCTTCGTGCATCACTATTTGTCGTAGATACTCCAACCTGTCGGAGCAGATCGATTATTGTGATCTGATTATAGTTTTTAATTTCAACTTCGAGTACATCTTCTGGAACCTCTTTTTTTATGAAAATCTTGTCAAAATTCTGTTCAGCTTCAATTGATGCTTGCTCCGAATAGTACATCGCGACGAGTATTCTAGCCAATTTTCGTTTTAGATTACGCGGATTAATTGCTTGATTTTCAAGCTGTTGCCTAATTTCATCTAATTCGGTTTGAGAAATATCTGTAACGAGCTCAAAATACTTATAAATGAGCGAGTCAGGTATCGACAGTGTCTTCCCATAGATTTCTCCAGGCGATTCTGAAATTCCAATAAAATTATCGAGTGATTTGCTCATCTTTTCAATGCCATCGGTACCTGGAAGGATCGGGAGCGTCAGGATCACCTGCGGAGCTTGATCGAATTCTCTCTGAATATCTCTCCCTACAAGCAGATTGAACTTTTGGTCCGTGCCACCTAATTCTACATCAGATTTGATTGCGACCGAATCCATCGCTTGTGCCAGTGGATACAGAATTTCATGAATACTGATTGGTTCGCCACCTTTATATCGCTTCTCAAAATCATCACGTTCTAACATTCTCGCGATAGTATACTTTGATGCCAATTTTATAACATCTTCAAAATACATTTTGGAAAGCCATTCGGAATTGTAAACAATCTTCGCTTTATTGCCATCGATTACCTTCGATGCCTGCTCGAAATACGATCTTCCAAAATCACGTGTTTCCTCCAAAGTCAAAGATGGACGAGTTTTACTTTTCCCGGATGGATCTCCGATCATTCCAGTAAAATCACCAACGATCAGAATTGCATAGTGACCTAAATCTTGAAATTGTCTAAGTTTCCTTAAAACAACCGTGTGCCCTAAGTGAAGATCAGGGCGACTTGGATCGCAGCCAAGCTTTATATTAAGTGGATTTCCGGAGGCAAGCGATCGTTCGAGCTTTTGTTCTAATTCATCAATTGGAATTATTTCTTCGGTTCCGCGTTTAATAAGATCGATCTGTTCTTTAACAGGAGGGAATTTAAACTTCAATGTATTTTGAATTTCCTTTCAATTTCTCTTTTAGCATCTTTCTCGGCGATTGAAGCACGTTTATCAAAAGACTTTTTACCACGAGCAACGGCGATTTCAATTTTAATTTTTCCTTTTGAGAGATAAGCTCTTAATGGTAAAAGAGTAAATCCTTTTTCTTTTACCTTCGATTGCAATTTTCTGATTTCAGCTTTGTTTAACAGTAATTTTCTTTTTCGTTTCTCAACGTGATTATTAATGTTTCCATGATCGAATTCACTAATGTGCATGTTCATTAAAAACGCTTCGCCATTAATGAAATCGACATATGCATCTAAAAAATTTGCTTTAGACTGACGTAGAGATTTTACCTCAGTCCCTTGAAGTACTATACCTGCTTCAATGGAGCTAAGAATAAAGTACTCATGTAAAGCACGTCTATTACTTAAAAGAGTTTTTTCCTTCAATTCGTTACTCATTGCGTCGCAAACTTAAAAATATTGAAAGGTAAAATCAATAAATGAGTGAAATGTTTTTTTCCGAAACCCCATCAAAAAGTGATGAATAATTTTATCAATCCTTTGTATATTAAACTATGAAGTTCTTACAGATCATTATTTTACTAAGTTTTACAGCTCATATATCTTTTGCCCAAGGGAAAAATCTTTCTCCAATTCCAACTCCGGAGGGAACCAAGTTTTTCTACCGGCACACGGAAGAATTTGAAGTTACATCGGTGAGCATTGCCGGTTCGTTCAATAATTGGAATAAATCTGCAGCGTATATGAGTTACAAATCTGATGAAGACTATTGGATGGCAATTCTTAAACTTAATCCCGGAATTGAGTACCATTATAAATTCGTAATCAACGATTCGATATGGATCACTGATCCAAACGCTCCCAATGTTACCGAAGATGAATGGCGGAATGGTATTGTTATCCCGATCCAATTCGGCTCGCCTTATGTTCTCGATTTTAATCCTCCGCAGGGAAAGAGAATTACTGTCTTAGGAGAGAGCAGCTGTCGATTGATTGGAGTTGATACTTTGATCGATGAGAAGTCTATTTCAGTTTTGCTTGATGATGAGATGTGTGAATTTATATTCAATAAAAATTCGGGTGAGCTTAAGATAATTCCACCTCACAGACTGGAAGAAGGTGAACACAAAGTTTTTATTCGATTCTCTGATTACAATGGAAACCGAAATAACGGTCATCTCTCAAAATTCTTTTTGGATAGGTTTAAAGCAAAAATCAAGACTCCGAAATTTTATGACAGTGCAATTATGTATGAAGTCTATATCAGATCATTTCACGATTCTGATCAAGACGGAATCGGAGATTTCAACGGTTTGACTGCGAAAATAAATTATTTCAAAGAGCTGGGAGTTAATGCACTCTGGCTAATGCCCTTTAACGAAAGCACAAAAGATCACGGATACAACGTAACCAACTATTTTTCGATAGAGAAAGACTACGGGACGTTCAAAGATTATTTTAATTTTCTGACTGAGTGTAAGAAAAATGGGATACGAGTTATAATGGATTTGGTAATTAATCATTCTGATTCCTCTCACAGATTTTTCAGAGATGCAGTTAAAAAGCCAAACTCAAGATTTTCTGACTGGTATCAATTCACCGATTCAATGAACACAACCTGGAATCACTTCGGAATTGAAGCTGATATGCCGAAATTCAATTTTGAACCTGCCCGCCACATTGATATCGGAGAGGCAGGCGGGACTGAAGAAGTTCAAAATTATTTTCTCGAAGTGATAAAATACTGGATCGATCCAAATTTGGACGGCGATTTTTCTGATGGAGTTGATGGCATACGTTTCGATGCCGCCAAAGAAATTCCACACCAGTTTTGGAATAAGGTTAGAAAGGAGATCAAAAAAATTAGGTATGATTTTTTATTGCTTGGGGAAGTTTGGGATGGTTCAAATTATTTGATCCCCTTCTTTGAAGATGAAATGGATATGTGTTTCGATTATCCATTTTATTATGAGATTGAAAGAATTCTAAAGAACGGATCGGACAATAAGATTTCAGATCTAGTTGAGTTACACAGCAAAATTTATCCAGCAAATTTTCAAATGGTAAAATTTTTAAGCAATCACGATAACCATCGTGCTCTCTCGTTCTTCGACAATGATACCTCAAAGTTGTTTCAAGCATTAACCATGATATTTACATTACCCGGTACACCGATGATCTACTATGGTGATGAAATTGGGATGCAAGGTAAAACTCCTCCTGAGAATGTTCGAAAACCAATGGAGTGGAATTTGGTCAATGATTTCTCTGACAATAAGATTTTTGATTTTTACAAATCAATTATAAATCTGCGAAATTCTCACAAAGTTCTTTCGAGAAGACACGATGAGAAAATCCGAAGCTTTAGATCAGTAAACGTAAAAGATTCTGAAGTGATTGCCTATTTAAGATATGATAAACGAGAGAAGTTCTTAGTCTTGATAAATAATTCAGAATCGGTAAAGGAGAAAAATCTTTTTAGCGATAAGAGTTTTTCAAATAAAAACGGAAAGGTTATCTTTTCGAAACAAGATTTGCTCAATACAAAAAGTTACTCTACTATCTTATTGAAAAATTTGATACTATTGCCGAGAGATTTTCTTGTACTGAAAATATTGAATTAATGAGCCGAATCTAAAAAGGTATAATTGATGCCTGCCACGACAACGCTATTTAGTGGCGGGAAAGAATCCGCCTTCGGCGGATCGTCCAACCCGCCTGCCTCATGAGATAAGATTTGGCGGGCAGGAATCAAATCCGAAA